>CAZRSD010000063.1:0-8661 GCA_964602645.1 uncultured Myxococcales bacterium | reverse complement strand
AGTGCGGCTTCCACGTTGCTCAACCAACCGCAAAACGCCGCAAGCGTGGCCTTCTGTTCGTCATTGAGCACGGGTGAAGCTCCATACATCGCGGTCTTTTGGCGATAGCGCCGGGCAGTCTCTCCATCATCGACCATGCGATCATCGACGCCAAGCTCGTCGATGAGTTTTTGCCAATTTGAACGAACAGCGCCATCGGCTACGCGCTCTGTGAAGAGCGGATGATTGATCAAACCAACGACATCACTCTTAGGCAAACCCCACCGCCGTGCAGAAAATAGGCTCATCAACAGGACACCGGCTTGTGATTTGAGCAGCGATATCCCCTTGCGATCGCGAACACTGATGCCGTAACGCATGAGCGCCCGCTTAAAGAGTTCCGCACGCGCATCCATAGTCCGCACCACAACGGCGATGCGCGCATCGGACTTCGCAGCGATGATAGACAGAATTTTTTCGGCAATATGGTCGGCTTCTTCGGTCAGCGTCGGTGCACGATGCAACGAAAAGACTTGGTGTGAAAGCGTTATCGTGCCTTCGCCAAAAAGATGATTTTGCAGCGCAGATAATGGCCGCTCATTTGCAAGAGGCACAAAGGCGATTTCAATATTGGCAAGGTCATAGTCGCGCTCAAATTGCGCCGCGGTAAAATTTACGGCGGTATTGACGCCGTGGCCTTGTGCAAGTGGAAAGTGAATCGCAAACGGCACACCGAGGCGACTGAGCTCCTTTATCACCGCGATTTCGAGCAAGGTGAGATCGACTAAATGGTAGAGCGACACGCGCGTCACCGTCGAAAACAGCGGCGGCAAAGTGCTTCTCGTGCGCATGAGCAGAAGTGCGCGATAGAGCGCCCGCACCCCGGTGGTAAGGTGCAGCCCATCCATGGTTTCATCGATGGAATGCAGCACCGAAAAGACGCGATGAAATTTTTCCGCATGTGGCGCAAGCTTATCAAGCACATCACAGGGACGCGCCACGCCGTGAAAACAAGATGAAAACAAAGACGCAAAGTTCTTGGCAAAGCGCGGCGGAAAGACCACATCGTGCACCAAATGGCGCTGCGCAATTATCAACGGCGCATAATCGTCGCGCACAACGTGGCCATCGTAGAGAAACTGCAGCATGCGCACTTTGTCAAAGAAATGCGATGCACTGATCACGTCGCAATGCGGATGCTCCTCGAGCAATGTCCGCACATGAGCGCGATCGCGACCCACCACCAAATGTCCAAAGTCTGCCTGCATGCCCAGAATGTGGCATCCTGCGGGGGGTTTGTCATCTACTGAAGAAGCAACTTCGATGGCTCTTTTTTCTCCGTTCGGTTTGCTCCTGGGCTCAAGGCGGGGAATGCACACTACTCAATTCAAAAATCAGGTTTTAATTTCTAATCACTATCAACAATGCCAAATGAAGAGCGCAAAAGCCCATCAGAGCCTCGCACAGATTTGACTTGAAAGGTCGATACTGAATCTTTCAGGGCTCTATTATAAGCAATTACAAACCACACAAATCTTTGATGAATATCGTCGATTGATTCTTTTATTTCTACCGATTGATTCACATTAATATTCGCAGCAGATAAAACCTCGGATCGTTTCCCGGGCCCACTCGTATTGAGATTTATCTGCCTATCGCTCTCATTATGCGAATTAGCACAAACGCAATTTACCTTTGCCGACCATAACGCATCATTTCTGATCACGTTCAACCAAACAATTTTTGCGCCACGACGAGATTCTTCATGACCTTTGTCGACTAAATTCGTTTCCATTCCTTTCAACCCACCAATTGGCCTGTAAGCCCGGCCTCGGGAAATAAAATTCACTCACCACTAATAAGAGCAAGCAACAAGTCATTGCCAAATCGGTAGGCAAAAAGGTAAGGTAGAAATAGTAGTAGTTGATACTAAGCCACCTGCCACACAACAACGTCGTTAGCGCGACGGTGTGGTGGGTTTCTTTTATTCCTTTTCCGGTCCCATGTACATGTTGTATCTCCCTCAGCGAAGTGCATTCGTCACGTCACTTCGAATAGACGTGAGTGCACAAAACCTAACGTGATTTTCAAATTGAAAGCAAACACTTTTTGTTAATTTCTTAACAAAACTCCAAGAAGTCGTCGGAGCTTCTTGGAGCGCATACAATTTTGTGCAGCAAACAAATTACAAGGAAGGCAAATGGGCGGACAAACCAAGATCTTTTTGCACTTTTCGACGCTGATTACGAAAGCGAGACTGAAACTTGGATTCGCAACTCTTCGAGAGCTCTACCGCGAAAAAAAACCTTCCATTGATTACAACACATGGCTTCACGCTGAATCTGGTCGAAGAGTTCCTTCATCGGCAGTAGTACAAAGCATCGCAGAAATTCTCCAGCTCGAAAAGCAAGCTGTATTGATCGCCTATTGCAAAGATAAATTTGACAACCTGGAATATCATCAAACAATCGCATCATTTGAACACAATCGCTTTACCGATGTCGACGCGCTTTTCGAAGCACGAAACCATGAGCGCTCAAATGAGTACGTCTTTAATGAAGAACAAATAAGAGCTTTCGAGGAAGATATACGCATTCGCCAATTTATGGTTTTCACGTACGACCGAGAACGAAAAACAACGTATAATCAGTTGGCGACTTTCTTTGCTATGAAAATAAGCGAAGTCGAAGATATCGTTAGCCGGCTTGAATCGTTGGGTCTTGTCGAGGTAATGGGCGAGACTATTAAGAAAGTATATCCTCATACAACATTTCCGCGAGGACCTTCATTTTTCGAGTTAAGGAAAAAGCTGCTTCTAAAGAATCTAGAGCGCACCGTCCAACCAAACAGTCACATCGTTAATTACTACGTGAATCTTTCCAAAGATTCGTACAAAAAAGTCTTGGCATTTTTTGACTTCATTGAGGCTAATCTCACAAAGATGGATCTCGACGATAGCGAAAAAGTGAACAGCCATCGCTATCAAATTACGATCACAGGTAACCAATTGTCTGAGGCTTGCGAATATGACCGAAAATAAAGACAAGCAATCCTTGAGCAAAGCCAATACACTGCTCGGTCTGCAATTTCTTTCAGACTTCGGCGATCAAATAACCAGCGCACTTTTGGCATTGATCGTTCTCGACATTACTCAATCAACGGAACAGGTCGGCTTGGTTTACGCTTTCAACATAATTGGTTTTGTGGTCTTTACCCTCGTAGGAGGCATGCTTGGTGATGTGCTTGAGAGAAGGCGCATTCTCTGTCTTTCTGATATCGGCCGGGGCTTGGTGGTTTTGCTTCTCATCTTTGCCGCCCACGAACGATCGCTTGTTTTCATTTACTTAACGTCATTTTTACTTTCTATGTTTGCCGCTTTACATGGGCCAGTAAAGCTCAGCTTTTGGGCTGAAGCCATTCCGAGAAATTTTCTTGAGCGTTACAATAGTCTGTCGCAGCTTTCACTGCAATCAAGTTCAATACTCGGGCCACTCATTGCTTCATTTTTCGTTCTGCAAAATTTGGCGTCATTTGGGTTTTTTGTCGACGCACTTACCTTTTTCATCTGCGCGCTTGTCTTTAGCCGCATTGTTCTAGGCAACTATGCGATAACCGAAAAGCCTACAAAGCGCGACTTTTTACAGGGTATAAAAATCATTTTTCAATCGACTGATATCAAAAAATATATCGCTTACGATGCCTATCAGATGCTAGGGTTTGGGGCATTTAATGCGACGTTTCTTGTCCTTGCACAAAGAGATTTCGGCTTTAGCAAGGCACAATATTCAATGCACCTTTCTATCGTGGCAATACTAACAGCGGTAGGAGCGCTCTTGGGTGCTACGCGTAAGGTAGAACTTGTTAATCCAATAACCAAATTGACTGCATGTGCCATTTTTTCAGGTTTGGCGTTGTACCTTGCGATAGCAATAGAATCATTCCCAATCAGCTCAGTCTTCGTCGGTATTTGCGATGCGCTAATTGTTCTTACAATGGCTGTCGCGCGAACCAAAGTTCAGCTGATTGCGAAGCAAGAGCACCCAGCACATCTTTCCTCGATTTTTGCGGGTCGCTCAGTCATCTTAAAGTGTGCGACGCTTTTAAGCGTGGGAATTTGTCTTCTGGCCGCAGATATTTTGACGTTGGAGACGACACTAACGTTATTGATCATTCCTATTGCCTTGAGCTTTGTTCCTCTCGTTAACAGGAGTGATCTATCGTTAACTCTTTCGCAAATAGAAAAATAGCGTGGAAAACTGCTGTGTCTCCCCATCCGTCGTTCCGGGCGCGAAAAGATTGCGAAGCAATCAGCAAATGGAACCCGGAATTCTACGTCGGCCGTTGCGCAACAACTATTAGCGTAAGGTTCCGTTCCATTTCGCCCGCTCGCTCACGCGATCTCGAGCCTGTCCCGGCCTTGAGCCGGGAGCGAAGAGAATGACCATTAAAAACCAAATCACCATTAAGTAGCTTGCGCGTACCTCAAATAAGCCTACTTCACCTTCGGTTTCCCCTCGAGCTCCGCCAATTGTTGCTTCGTTTCTTTCACGCGCTTACCTTTGTCGTGCTTGGAGAGCAATTCTTTGAATGCTGCTTGCGCTTCTTCCTTTTTACCCATTGCCTTCAGCGTTACGCCAATCTTAAACAGCGCCTCTTCACGCAAATTTTGATCTTTGGTCGTTTCGATGATCTTTTGATACGAAACAACGGCGCGTTTGTAGTAGCGTTCCGCGTCCACCGTGGATTTCTCGCCGTCGGCCATCTTTTTGTAGATTTCGCCTAACAAATAGTTTGACTGACCTTGCAGGTCTCTCTCGTCGGGATAGGTCGCGATGAATTTGTCGAAGAGAAAAATCGCTTCATCGAATTTGCCGCCCAAATAGTATTTCTTCGCGAGCGCAAAGTGGTCGTCTTTGAAGGGTGGAACACGAATTTTATTTTGTGCTTCTTGGAGCGCATTTTGATTCTTGGCCAAACTCATTTGGCCTTGCTCGAGATTGCGATACAAATGTTGCGCATGCTCAAGTTCGTTGCGCAGTGTCTGCAGTTCGGCCACTAATTCGGTATTTCGCGACGAGCCTTCGGTCAATGATTCACGCAACGTGACGAGTTGACTTTCAAGGCGCGCGATGCGATCGACCAAATCGCGCACTTGGCCGAGCAGCAACACTTCCATGTCATGACGAACACGTTGAAGCTTTGCAACTTCATCTTCGATTTCTCGCACCTGCGAGACGAGCTGATCACCTTGCGCGCGCGTCATAACGCAGCCGAAATTAAAAAAAGCACTCGCGACCACGAGGCCACAAAGTGCTCTTCCAAGCGGCTGTGCCCAACGCGGCTTAGTTCTTGCCCAATTCAAATTCTGCGCGACGATTTTGTTGCCAGCCATATTCGGTACTCTCACTGCTCAGCGGCCTTTGCTCTCCATATGATTGCGTCTTGACCCGCTTCGTTGCAATACCCTTGCTATTTTTTAGATAGCTACGCACCGCATCAGCACGTTTTTGTCCTAGCGCCAAATTGTAAGCAGGCGTTCCGCGATCGTCGGTATGGCCTTGTACTGTCACGGTGTAACCGGGGTTGCCTTCAAGGCACTGAGCCAAACGATCTACTTGAGTTTTGTACTCTGGTTTTACTTCGTAGCGATCGAAATCAAAGTGAATTCGTTCGATGCCCTGGCATTCGCCATAGAGGCCATTCGCGCCTTCACCGACGCAACGCCCCGCGGTGCAGGTCTGATCGCCTGGGCAGCTCTCGTTGCCCGCGCAATCAGCAATGCAGTAACTATTTTCGCAGTGCTTGTCAGCACCGCAGTCTGCATCAGCTTGGCACGCCGACAAACAACGATTATTGACACATTGCTTTAAATCAGAGCAATCAGTGTCTTGCGCGCATTCTTCGCATTTGCCCATGTAGCAGACGCCATTAATTTCTGAACCGGTTGCGTCAACGCGGCAGTCAGCGTCGTTTTTACAGCTAGGAAATGCGGCCTTTTTGGAACAACCAGTCATCGCGAAAGGCAGTGCCATTGCAACAAGTGCGGCCATTACTATTCGATTCACACCCATGGACATTTTTTCCTCCTAGAAATTAACCAGGTACCGCGATTTTGTACCCGATGGCGAAGCTGAAAGTAAAGACGTTATTTACGTTTGACAATCATGATCATAAAAAAGCTAAGGCGGAGTACTTTTATTTCCGCGTTACCAGTTTATTAGCAACGTGCGAAATATGGCAATGACAGATAAGACAGATGTAAAATTTCACGACGCAAACGCCGTCGTTTCCATATACGCTCGCGATCCCGGGCCACCAAAATTCAGGTTCATGTTTCTCGAGCCCGTCTTACTTGGCCGCATTGTTCACCTCGGGTGGCCGGTCATCATCGGCATGCTAACGCAGTCGGCGATCAACACTATCGATTTGCTCATGGTAGGTCGCCTTGATGACGCCATCGCTGTTCACGGAACAGCCGCAATAATGGCGTCGGTAGTTCTCCTTTGGGCCTATGGCGGTTTTCTTTCAGCGATCTCTGTCGGCACCCAAGCCATCAGTGCGCGACGTTTCAGCGAAGGTGATACGAAGAAAACTGGACAAGTGCTGAGCAATTCCATCGCCGTGTCCGTCATCGCAAGCGCGGTCATCACGCTTATCGCTGTATCAACTGCTAGCCCCGCTATGGCACTGCTTACCAAGAGCAGTGAAGTGCAAGAGATCGGCGCTGCATATAGTCACATTCGCCTACTAGGCTTGCCAAGCATGGCACTCATGGCGTCGTACAAGAGTTTTTATGATGGCCTCGGTCGCGTGCGCATTCACATGACCGTCGCGATTATCATGAATCTCGTGAACATCCTCTGCAATTATTTCCTTATCTACGGCTACGATTTTGGCTCGTTCAAAATACCGCAATTTGGTGTTTACGGCGCGGCCTGGGGCTCGGTCATTTCGAGTTACGTCGGCATCTTCATCATGATCTACTGGTCGCTCAGAAAAGCCGATCGCGAAAAATTCAGCGTGTATCATTGGCTCAACCTCGACCGCAAAATCGCGTATCTCATAGCGCGCCTGTCCGTTTGGTCAGGCCTCGCCACCGTCGTGCTCATGATCGGCGTGGGACTCTTTAATTACATCGTCAGTATCATCGATGATATCCATAATACCGGATCGATCTACGCATCGGCAGCGAGCATTATTATTCACGTCATGATGTTAGTTTTCATGACGTGTCTCGCTTTCGGCACTTCGACAGCGACATTGGTGTCACAGTCGATCGGCGCTAAGAACCCGCGCCTTGCCGAGCGCTACACGTGGCAGTGTGCGCTCCTCGCGGTCTACGTAATGTCGGCATTCGGCTTCGTCGGCTTTATGTTCCCCGAGCCCATCCTCACGCAGTTTTTGCCGCCGGATCTCGAGAGCAACGTCCTTAAAGAGATGGTCATCAAAGCTGCGATCCCGTCGCTAAAACTTACGGCGATTTTGTTATCGCCAACAGCAGCTGCTGGTCTCGTGCTCACGCAAGCGCTCTACGGCGCCGGTGAAACGCGCTACGTGTTGATCGTAGAATTCATCTTGCACTTCTTTTGCCTCGCGCCACTCGCATGGTTCTTATCGATCTACCTCGAGATCGGCATTCTTGGCTGTTGGATCGCGGCGATCATCTACGCAAGCGGCCTCATGATAGCGACAGCTATTCGCTTCTTAAGCGGCCGCTGGAAGCATTTGACGCTTTAACGCTTTACCGCGGTGTTCATGGTATCGAGAAAGGTTTCCGCAAGCGCCTGTTCTTCGGCTATGCGCGCCTCTGTCCATTTGAGCTCCGCCGCCATCAGCGCTATCACCCGTGGCAACGCCATGCGCGATGCGCGATTATCAAGAAAGGCAAGTCGCATACGTCGTGCAAGGGCATCGGTCGCGTGAACAACGTATTCATGGCGCACGCCGTAAATGACTTCAGCTTCGATATACGGATAGCCATTCACCAAGCGCATGCGTCGCGATTTGTCATCAATGTCGATCACAGCATCAACCCGATCGCCGTAACTATTGGCGAGGTGCGCGGCGATATCACGAGGCAGCTGTTCATAGGCGACGAGCTCCTCGATGAGGGATTCCTTAAAGAATCGCGCGCCGACGAGTTTTAGATTTTTGGTGAGGCTCTCACCTTGCGGCGTTATTTTTGACGTCGCTATCGCTTGATCGATCACGTCTTGGCTCATCTTGCGGTAGGTTGTCCATTTGCCGCCTACTATCGTGATGAGATGAGTTGGACTCACATCGATCAAATGATCGCGCGAAATAGCGGCGGTCGACACCGCGGCTTCCGTTTTGGTGAGCGGGCGCAATCCGCTCCACGTCGCGATCACATCATCGCGCTTGACCGGCACCTGCAAATAGCCTTGCAGATGCTCAAGGATGTATTCCACTTCCTCGTTCGTCGCACGCGGCAGTGGCGTGATGTCATGAGGATGATCGGTGGTTCCCGCAACCGTCTTACCAAGCCAGGGCAACAAAAAGAGCACACGACCATCTTTTGTCTTCGGAATGATCAAACCGTGATCGCGCGGCGCAAATCGCTCAGGCAGCAGCACATGGCTCCCTTGACTGGGCTCGAGCAGATTCTTTGTATTAACGTTGTCCATTTTGCGCACGGTGTCAGCAAACGTACCCGTAGCATTG
>CAZRSD010000062.1:0-8818 GCA_964602645.1 uncultured Myxococcales bacterium | reverse complement strand
TTGGTTGCGTTTCGGTATTGTTTGACGCACGAGCCGACAACGTGAAGGTGCCCAACGAGTTCGCCGATCGCGGCGATTTGCGACTCAATTTTTCCTACGATTTTATGGTTCCCGATTTTGGTTTTAATGATGTATGCGTGTGGGCGACATTGTCGTTCGATTCCGGCGAATTTTTTTGTTCCGTGCCATGGAATACCGTGTATGGCTTGCAGTCTGAAAAACTCCATCAAGGCGCCGTGTGGTTCGATAGTTTTCCCGAAGACTATGATCAAGTAAAAGTCTTAGGTTTTAGCGAAGACATGTGCGAAGAACTTGGTAATCCACTTGCAGCTCTTGCCGACGAGCCGGAAGCGGTTGATGCAAGTAATGTGGTTGAACTGAAATTTTCACCTGATAATGATACTGCATGAGCCTCAAGGTCGCGCGTCGCGACGTTCGCATCGATGATGCGACAGAAGGACAGCTGGCATAAGTTCGCTTGCTTAGTTGTCGAGACGGGTGAGTGATCGTGTGCACAGGATGACCGCGTTGCTGTTGGAAAATTATATACGGATATGAGACGCTAACGAGGAGGTTGTTTGTGTGTGTGAAATTTCCTCGAGCGGAAAATTTGGCAGTTTGATTATTTAGTAGACCTGGTGTCAGCCGATGGTACATGGAAATCACGTGACAGCGCCCAAGAATAACCTCGCGCTCAACTTGATTGATATACGAAAGTCCTTTGGCGACCAGGTAGTTTGCCAAGGCATCAATTTGCCGGTGCAGCGCGGCAAAGTCTTGTCCATATTAGGCCCCTCCGGCTGTGGTAAGACAGTCACCATAAAAATGTTGATTGGCCTCGAGTTTCCCGATGCAGGCTCGATCATGTTTGGCGACATAGATTTGGCCAAATTAAGTTCTGAAGATGATTTTCTACCGATTCGGCAAAGGATATCCATGGTGTTTCAGGGCTCAGCGCTCTTCGACTCTATGAATGTCGCCGAGAATGTGAGCTATCCATTGCGCGTCCAAGGGCTCAAGGACGAAGACGTAATCGCCGAGAAAGTAAACGCGACACTTGCGATGGTGGGTCTTCCCGACGCTGTCGATAAAATGCCGAGCGAATTGTCTGGCGGCATGAAGAAGCGCATTGGGCTTGCGCGCGCCATTATTACCAAACCTGAAGTCATTCTCTACGATGAGCCGACAGCAGGGCTCGATCCTATTAATACACGGCGAATTATTGATTTGATTTTACTGTTGGAGGATCGCTTAGACTGCACCAGTATAGTAATTGCCCACGACATGCACGTTGTTGAAGCGGTCAGCCACGGGGTTGCCTTCTTTCACAGCGGTCGCGTGAGACAGATGGGCAGTTATGCGGACCTCAAGGATAGCGAGGATGCTGTCGTTCGAGGTTTTGTGCGCGGTGACCCTTCGATTTTACTGACATCCCACGGGAGCCTGTAGCATGGCAACGACCAAGAAGCCTTCCCTCGACATCGTGCTTGGTTCATTTGTAGCGCTTGGCTTGTTTGTTCTTGTCGCTTTGGTCTTTTTGATCGGCAAGGAGAGACGTCTATTCGATTCAACCATCGCTATTGAAGCTCATTTTCCCAATGTCGCAGGGCTTGCAGTTGGTGCTGATGTCATGCTTTCTGGTGTAGTGGTTGGGCATGTGGGCGCAATTAAGTTTCCGATTCTGCGACCAGATCTACCAGGCATGTCGCGTGATGTGACCGTGGTCATGGAAATCTCCAAGCGGGCGATGGGCTGGATTCGCGAAGATTCCATCGCGCGCATCGATAGCAAGGGCCTTCTCGGCGACAAATTGATCAACATCTCAATAGGCTCGCCGGAACTTCCGCAAATGCAGACGGGCGGCATGTTGAAGTCGACACCGCCGGTGGATTTCAATAAGGCGCTGCAGCAGGCGCAAGAGATTCTTGAAAACGTGACTGAGACGGTGGCTGATGCGAAGGACATCTTCAAGGGCTTTGTATCGCAAGGTGGCGATGAAGCGCTTGCGTCGTCGGCGAAATCGCTGAAAAAGATCATGGCGGAAATTGAAACAGGTGGCGGTGTGATGCACTCCCTCATCTACGATAAGCAAGCGGGCAACGATGCGAAGGCCACGATCAAAAATCTTACCAGTGTCATGGCTAAAATCGACAGCGTTAGTGGTGATGCTGCAATTGCGATTACTAACATCAAGGTTGCCATGACGAATCTCTCGGCTATCTTGAACCAAGTGAATCACGGCAATGGCATCGCGCACGATCTTATTCATGCAGACGACAAGGGACAATTTTTGCAATCACTCAATCGCGCGGCGCGTGACTTGGAAGTAGTGGCAGCAGACTTAAAAGATGGTAAAGGATCGTTGGGCCTTCTTCTTAAGGACCCAGGCATTTATAATGAGCTGTATGGCCTCGTTGGTAACCTGCAACGCAACCGCCTACTCAAGGCGATTATTCGTTACGGGGCCTCACAATCAGAAAAATCGACAGAGCAGTAGGCGACCATATTCAAAAGCATGAAAAGTTAATAAAGTAAAAGACATGAATAAAGAATCAGTGAGTTGGACCCAGCAATGTCGTGATTGGATATATTGTAAAGCGATGGAATGGATCAGGAGAATGTAATACTATGACCGGTTTTAGAGGACTCTGTGGGGTCAATGGTGCAAGCAAAAAGCTACGCACCTTGCTACCGTTGCTCATTGGAGCGCTTTTCGTAAGCAGCGCAAGCTTTGCCAAAGTTGCCAACCCAAATGAAAGTCATACCGCTCTTTTCAATAACCTGCCGCGTGTCGCGCTACTGGTGAAAGAGCAATATGTTCGTCCTGAGCGAATCAATCCCGACGCTATGTTGGCATCGATTCTCGAATCCTTGGAATTGCGCATCACCAAGCTCGTCGTGTCACTGCCGAAATCATTAGAAGTGGCGATTGAAAAGGTGCGAGCAGCAGGTGTAAAGCCATTAGACGATGCGAACACTATACCGTCGCCATCGGCCGCCGCGACGACACCTGCGGTACCAGGTGTGTCTAAGGCTACACCAACAACCGCGAAGGAAGTGTTGACGCTGGATTTAGGAGGCACAAAGAAGTCCTTTGAATTTGAATCACAAAAATCCATTTGGGGTATGATCTTTTTGCTTCGTGACGTCTTCAAATTTGTCGAGGCCGAAGCGAAGAAGCAAGGCTTGACGGAAAAATCTAAAGCTGGCGAAGAACCGATTGATTGGGAAAAGATCGAAACCGGCGCCATCAACGCGATGTTGAGCACCCTCGATCCGCACTCGGTTTTTCTTGAGGCGAAATATGCTCGTGACCTCACGCTGACCACCAAGGGTGAATTTGGCGGCATCGGTATTGTGATTTCGGTGCGCGATGGTTTTTTGACAGTAATTAGTCCGATCGACGGCACGCCCGCTTCGGTTGCCGGTGTTAAGGCGAAAGATCGCATCACTAAGATCGACGACGATTCTGCGATCAATATGGATTTGAATGACGCTGTCAATTTGTTGCGCGGCAAGCCCGCCTCGTCCGTGCGTATCACGGTACAGCGGGCTAATTCGCCGAAAGAAATTGAGTTTACGCTCAAGCGCGCGATCATTAAGGTTGATTCGGTGGCGTATGCGCTCTTGGATAAGAATGTTGGCTATCTTCGCATCAAGGCATTTCAAGGCAATACCGCGGCCGACGTGAAACAAGGTATTTTGACGCTCAAGAAGAAAGCTAACAACAAATTGAACGGTCTCGTATTTGATTTACGGGGTAATCCAGGTGGACTTTTGCGTGAAGCCGTTGATGTCTCAAGCCTTTTTATCGACGGTGGCGAAGTTGTTTCTACGCAAGGCGCGCGCCCTGATTCACGCCAAGTAGAAATGGCCTCGGCTGGCGAGCTTGATCCGACGCTCAAAGTTGTTGTGCTAGCCGATGGCGGATCTGCCTCGGCGTCTGAAATTGTTGCGGCTGCGATCAAGAATGGCGGTCCTCAGAGTGGTCGAGGTATTATTGTCGGTGAGCGCACCTTCGGTAAAGGCTCCGTACAATTGCTCTTTGACTTTCCAAGCATCGTCGAGCCGAAAGCGGAAGCTAATGTTGGGGCGCATGTGCACGACAAACCCATTGAGCCTGCAGCGCTCAAGCTTACCATCGCCGAATATTTCGGTCCGAATAATACGAGCATGCAAAACATCGGCGTGATACCTGATGTGAGCTTGGCGCCTGTTCATGCGTCGAAGAAGGAAGAGTTAAGCTTGTTCCCTGAAACGGCAACGCGAGAAGTGGATCTTGAGGGCCATCTCTTCACTGAGAAAGCCACGCCGGTTGCACCTGATCAGCCCATCGTCAATATCGAGTTTCTCGCACCGAAGACCGACGATGATCAGCAAAAGGCCGAAGAAGAAGCTTCAGAATATGGCAAGCTCAATATTGCGACGTTGAAGAAAGATTTTGCCGTGACGGTTGCGTCGGAACTTATTCTTGCCGCTAAGTCGTCGAGCAGAAAAGATCTTTTGGAAAATGCGACGAGCATCCGTAATCGTTTGCAAGCGGAAGAGCAAAAGAAGATAACCGAAGCGCTCAAAAAATTCAGCATCGATTGGTCTGAAGGCAGCTCAAAAGCTAAAGGCGCCGTTGCCGCTGTGATCGCGGAAAACAAAGTTGTGCAGGCTGGTAACAAATTGAGCGTGTCGATCAAGGTGAGGAATACTAGCAGCGAGCCGCTCTATCAACTGCATGGCATCACGCGCTCTAAGACGCCGCTCTTTGATCAAAAGGAATTTCTCTTCGGTAAACTCATGCCAGGACAAGAAATCACGCGTAATGCTGAGTTTGAAATTCCGAAGGATGTAATTTCGCGTCGTGATCTCATGAGCCTTGAGATTCGGGATTATCGCCGTGATAAGATCAGCGATATCGATGTGCCGCTTGAAATCAAAGGACTTGATCGTCCACGCTTTTCGCATGTGGTGTATGTCGAAGATGGTTTTACAGGCAATGGCGACGGACGCGTTGAAAATGGCGAAGACGTAACGCTTGCGGTGTGGATTAAGAATGTTGGTAATGGCAAAGCGTTTCAGCCGACAATTTTGTTGCGCAATGAATCTGGCAGCAAGGTGTTCTTGAAGAATGGTCGTCATCAGTCGGGCGAACTGCTCCCGAATCATGAAACGGCTGCGAAGTTTTCGTTTCGCGTGAAGGAGCCAACTGACAAGGTTGATTTCGAACTGCAGATCTTTGATGGCGAGATGCATGATGTGTGGCGCGACAAAGTGACCATCGATTTGAGCAAGAAGCTAGCAACGAAAACGGTTTCCTTGAGCCTTTTGCCGACTGATAAAGCACTCACCGTGTTTGCTGAGCCAAACAACAAGAGCAAGAGGATTGCAACGCTGAAAGATGGTGCACGCCTTCATGCGATTAAAGAAGTCGGTGAGTTTTATCTTGCGAAAGCGGATGCCGAGCTTATTGGCTTTGTGAAGAAGGCGCAGGTGAAGACGGTGTCCGCCGCGAGGCCTGATGCGAAAGCAGATGCGAAGGAAAAGAAAGGTGTATACACCATCAACTACGATCGGATCCCCGCGCAGGTGTCACTGAAATTTGCCGACGGCTCGGGTCTTGCGAAGGCTGAGAGTGGCCGCGTTGTTGCAGAGATCAGCGATGCATCAAATCTTACGGCACTGTTATTGTATATCAACGGCAAGAAAGTCCTCTATAAGGACATTTCTACATCAGTTGGTAAGCAGAAGTTTGAGCATGTCGTGAATCTGAAGCCGGGCGTCAACGTCATCAGCCTCTTTGCTCGCGAAGACGCGACATTTGGACAACGTGAAAACGTGACGGTCTATTACGACGAAGACGGCAAAGTCTCTGCTGCATTGCCCAAATCGCATGACAAAGAAGCGCGTGCGCGTTAGTGTGTTGGCGCTCTCGAGGCGAAAGCGGCCAGGAGCCGCTTTTTTATTTTATTGCGAGAATTCGCTTTACCCTTGGTTCCTTTAGTGCCAAGATGATCGTATGTATAATATTATAACCCCCCGAGGAGAACTATAGCAATGAAACCTGAAATGCCGATTGAACCTAACCGTAGCGAGAAAGAAAAAAGCCTAGCTCTAGCGGTGCAGAACATTGAAAAGCAATTTGGTAAAGGCTCCATCATGCGCCTTGGTAATGAAGAGCGTTTGATGACAGAGGTTGATGTTACCTCGACGGGCTCGTTAGGAATTGACATTGCCCTCGGCATCGGCGGATTTCCGCGCGGGCGTATTATTGAAATCTATGGTCCTGAATCAAGCGGTAAGACCACGCTGACCTTGCATGCGATCGCTGAAGTGCAAAAGCGTGGTGGTGTTGCCGCGTTCGTTGATGCTGAGCATGCGCTCGACGTGGATTATGCCCGTAAGCTCGGTGTGCGGACCGATGATCTGTTGATCTCGCAGCCTGACACCGGTGAACAAGCGCTTGAGATCGCCGACATGTTGGTGCGCTCGGGAGCATTGGACTTGGTAATCGTAGACTCGGTGGCGGCACTTGTTCCTAAGGCCGAAATCGAAGGCGAGATGGGAGATTCCCATATGGGTCTGCAAGCGCGTCTCATGAGCCAAGCGTTGCGAAAGCTGACAGGTACCATTTCGCGCTCGAAGACCTCAGTGATCTTCATCAACCAATTGCGTATGAAGATCGGCGTGATGTTCGGCAATCCTGAAACCACCACTGGCGGTAACGCGCTTAAGTTCTACGCGTCGATGCGTATTGATATTCGACGTGTCGGTTCGATCAAGCAAGGTGAAGATGTCGTCGGTAACCGCACGCGCGTGAAGGTTGCGAAGAATAAACTTGCACCGCCGTTTCGTGAAGTCGAATTTGATATTCTCTACGGTACGGGCATTGCTAAAGAAGGCGAACTCATCGATCTCGGCGCAAAATGCAACGCGATTGAGAAGAGTGGTTCGTGGTTTAGCTATGGCGAGCACAAGATGGGGCAAGGCCGTGAAAACGTCGCGCAGTTTTTGCGTGAGCATCCCGCTATCGCCCTCGAGATTGAGAATAAAATTCGCATAGCAAATAGTTTGCCGGTTTTGAAGGCAGCGCAAGAAACTACCAAACCCAATGGTAAGAAAGCAGTGATAGAAGCAATGGCCTAAACACTGCTATTCCGTCGCTACTTTAGGGTGTGTTTAGACACGCCTTAGCATGTCTGAGGAGCTTCATACCTGGGCTCCTTTCGTGATTTTTTTTGAGGATTCTCACCGAGAGCTCGCTTGCAGTAGCAAAACAGCATAGAGCTGACTATGATGCAGAAATAGCATTTATTATAGAGCAAACTTTCTCGACTGTTATTGCATTCTCCACATTAAGGCTTAGATTTGTGAATAATATTGCCCTCACGCCCCATCAAGTATTTGAATTCTTGCTCAACGTCGCTCCTATTAGACCGGTTTTTATTTGGGGTGCGCCTGGCATAGGTAAGTCTGCACTGGTGCAACAATTTGCAAATAGCGTAGGCATGCCTTGTGTTTCGCTGCTTGGCAGTCAGCTTGCTCCCGAAGATCTTATTGGCGTACCACAGATTGTCGACGGAAAAAGCCGCTTTTGTCCACCGAGCTCGATTGCTCGTGATGAGCCCTATGTTCTCTTCTTGGATGAGTTGAATGCCTGCTCGCACGAGATCCAAAAAGCGTTTTATAGCCTTATTCATGAAAAACGCATTGGAGAATATTTTTTACCCGAGGGTTCCGTCGTTATTGGAGCGGGAAATCGCGCGCACGATAATGCGATTGTTAAGACCGTCAGCTCTGCTCTACTTAATCGGATGATCCACATAACTATCAATGTTTCGCATCGGGAATGGTTGCAATGAGCTTATGAGAATGGTGTTCATCCGCTTGTTGTACAGTACATAGAAGAGCGTCCTGATCATCTGTGGTCCAAGGCACCTAACCACGAGGAGCCTTTCTCGACGCCACGATCATGGCATGCTTTGAGCGATGCTTTAAAAAATTATGGTGATCGGATTGGTGATGAACATATTGAAGCCTTAGCTTTTGGTTGTCTCACGCCATCACACGCGTCTCAATTTAAGGCCTTTATTAAACAGCTGGGCAGCAAATATAAACTTGCGGCACTCATTAAAGGCGATATCGACTGGCCACACGCACCAGAAGACCGCGATTTGCTCTATTTTTTGAGCCAATCTTTTCGCGCTCAGCTCCTCAAAGAATTACCAAAGGACAAACACAATAATGCTTCGTCCAAAGAGTTTTCTCATCGAGCTAAAGCATTATTGAAAAGTCTATCAGAAATAAGTTTGGAAATGGCTCAACTCGTCGTCGCCAAAGATGAGAAAGATGTGATGTTGCCTCAGTGGTTTATGATCGAAATTATTCGTGATTTACCACGTCTAGTTGGGCCCAAAAATGGCTAGGCAAAAGACCAAAGTTCCCAACCCGGCGACCAGCGCGTATCTCGAAGCCCATTCAATTATCGGTGCTCATCCAATGTTTGGTCCCATGCTTGAGCACGTTACAATTAATCACGCCTCTCGGCATGAACACAATCTATGCTCAACATCAGGTTGGGCAATTATTAATTCTGAAGGTTGTATTGTTGTAAATTCTCAGCGGCGAGCGAAGCCTGACCACTGGGCCTATGTTATAGCTCATTGCCTTTTGCATTTAGGTTTTGAGCATCTTTTCGTCGACAAAGCTAATAAAGAAGCGTGGAATGCGGCCTGCGATTATTTCGTGGCCCGCTTTTTGGCTACCTTAAAAATTGGCTCTCCCCCTGAAGACATGTCTCATCCGCTTATCGACTTACCCACATCCTCAG
>CAZRSD010000061.1:0-8930 GCA_964602645.1 uncultured Myxococcales bacterium | reverse complement strand
GGCGCGCATGAAATTCCGGAGCAGGCAGATTTCCTTCAGCGGTGATTTCACCACTGATTCGACTGCGAATGCCGATGATGTTATTCGAATACGGCAAATCGCCGGTGTTCAACTCAAGCTCTTCAAATTTAATTTCGGTATTGATCGTTTGGTGATTAAGGGCGAACGCAAAACGAATCATGTTCTTCGATTGCTGCTCCGCCAAATTTGCTGACAACGAAAAAACCACATCGTTGACCGGATTGCGCCCTAAAAGTGGGCGCCGTTCCAATCCAAGCGTCACGGGACCACTGCCCATTTTGACGCCAAATGCCGAGAGTTTATCGGCGGCAAGCTGCGCTTCGACTATCGGCTCGTCGTAGGTCCCGTCGATGGTAATCACCCCGTCGAGATCGCCATCAAGACGCCCAAAATAGCGGCCAAAAGTTTCCGCAAGATTGAGGTCGGACACGAACACGAGGCCGTTCATCTTCTTGGTATTGAAATCAAGAATAAAGTTCTCGCTGTCAAGGGTTCCCGATTTTGTCATAACCGAAAGGTTAGGCATAGTGAGCTTATTCTTGTCGACCTGGCCGGAAAACTGCAGCAGACCCAAATCAATTTTATCCACCATCGTGCCTTCGATTTCGGCAAGAAAATTCACATGGGGATTTTTCACACTGCCGCTGATCTCAGCCGACGTCGACAATGTGCCGCCGAGTGCAAATTGCACAAAAGGGCGAGAGAGCGGCATGAGATCAACGTGGTGAGCCGTTGCTTCTCCCTTAAAACTTTGTCGATCGGAAAGCTCACTGATCATGATGCGACCGTTCACCGTACCGCCATGCACTGCAGCTGTCACTTCTGCAAGGTTAAGGTTGTTGTCGTGAACATCAAATCTTGCATTAACATTCGTTGCAGCAACTTTTGCAAAGGTAAGTTCTTCAACCTTTGCATGACCGTGCACGCGGAGTTTTTTGTTGGCATAACTGATATCGCCATGACTCGTTATGCCACGAGCAATGTCATCTTCATTTGGCAAATCGATATGGTCTTCAGCGCGCGCTACTTTCAGTTGATATGAGAGTGCGAGCGAATCATTGAGGAGGTTAGCGTTACCGTGCGCCAAAAGGCTCATACCACGCGCATCCCATGCCTTAATGCGGTGAAACTGCAGTGACTTCTTAAGCACGTAATCAATGTCGACGTCAAAATCGGTTCGGTCAGCTAAACGCACATCGAGCAGACCTGCATCGTCGATATATCCTTTTGCTTCGGTGCGAATATTCTGATCGTCGCCGGAGAATTGGCCACTTACCTTTGCATCAGCGTTGACGATGCCTTTGGTCGGCTCATCGTAGGACAAAAATTTGAAGAGCTCACCCGCCAAAATATTGCGCTCTTTCGTCCAAAACGTAAAATTCTCGCGATCGATATTAACAACACCATGGCCAGTCACCACACCGCGCTCACCGACCGAAATATTCGCGGACAGAACGAGAACTTGGTGCGGATTGATCTGTGCAAGCACATGACCTTTTTTGATAGCAAGGCCATTAAATTCGGTTTCGTCGTGGTTCACATCAGCCCAAATCTCAGGCTCACTCAACGCCCCCACCATACTAACGCGCGCACGAAACGCCGGCGTGATAAACGGCAGCGCCACAAGGCCATTCGGATAGGTATTCTTAGGCGCATCAAGCGTTGCTTTCACGTCATAGCGATCTTCTTCGATGTAGACGGTGCCCGCGCCGTTAAGGCTTGCTCTCTCAAAACGCGCAACGAGGTTATCGGTTGAAACTTTTTGATCTGATATCAACAGGTCTTTTGCGACAAGTTCGGTGATCGGCAAATCCATGCCACCGGTTAAGATCGAGCCCTTATCTATCGTCACCGTGCTCATGTCGACAAAAAACGGCCCCGACTCGACCCAGAATTTACCTTTCGCCGCTATTCCCTGCGCAAATATCTCGACGCCCGCATCATGCCACATCTCATAATTGCCATTGACCACCTCTACTTTTTCAATGGTTACGCGCATCTTCGCTTGGTTTTCCAGCGACGGTGGCTCTCTTGGTACATTCGGTGGCGTTTCAAACGTCTGAATGATGTTGTGCACTTCCTTTTCGATGGTGTAGCGAAAAAATGGCGAATCGACGAAGGCATCGGTGATGCGGATGTTATTCGTGAGTAGCGAGGTGAGCGAAATGGTGGCTTTGACCTGTTTACTGTAGAGAGCGCGGCGCCCTTTATCATCCAACAATTCGAGGTCATCGATGATAATTCGATTCGGCACAATGAACTGAATTTTCTTTGCGGTTATTTTTCCGAGGATACCGCGATTGACGTCGTCGAGAATTTTCTCACTAATGGTGAAGCTAAACAGGTTTTTTATGGTTTCTAAAAACGGCTTCGCCGACACTGGTTGCGCCAGACACATCATGCATAAAAAATATAATTGAAGCCGCCGTTTCCAATACACGAAATCATCCTGCCCACGCAGAACACAACAAACAAGATTACGCCGTTGTCTTCAGAGAATTCTCGCACAACAAAATTCTATTCAACGCCTCCTTACAGCTTCATCTTTGTTTTATCAATTAGAACCTCGCGAAAGCCTTAGTTCTCTAATTACTAGAGAAGCACATCAACGTCCTTGCGAGTAGAATAATATACGTCTAATATTTTGAAGTAAAATGAGCAAAGTTGCGCAAAATTTTGTGAGGCACATAAAGTGGCTACGGCACGTGAACGACTATTGCAAGCATTAACCGCAATTATTTCTCAGCCATGCAATGAAGATGGCAAAACAACACTAAAGCGTCTGCTCAACTCTTATCGCGTTCAAGCAAAACCGGGAGAGCATCTCGACAAAAATCAGACGGCACGTGATCTTCTAGCAGATAAGATCATTGAGGCCTGGCAACAAAACACCGCCACCGAAAAGAAGAACCTCAATCGCATCATCTCGTCTTTTCGCATGCAACTTAAGCAGGGCCTCAATCGCGGTAAACTGCACGAATCACGTGCTGCTCACGCAAGCGAGGCCATGTCGGCTGGTGACCATGCGAAGAACATGACGCGATCACAGATCAAGGAAAACACGGCGAAGCAAGAGAATGCCTATTTTAAAAGCAAGACTACCGGCCTTGAACTCGACCTCGGCGCTATTCCCATTGCCGGCGGGCCAAAGCAAGGCTCGAACTCTCGTGGGCAATGCCCCAAATGCCGCAGCATGGGCATTGTGCTTGCGCGCGCGTATGGGGGCGATGATTACTACTCTTGCATATACTGCGGTTTCCAATCCTATCTGAAGGGTGTAGATCCCAAACTAGATTTGCCGCTTGCGGCTGAGCTCCTCGGGAGCGCTTTTGGAGATCCGGAAAACGAAGATGGGGATTAGGGTTACACGAAAATTTTTGTTTGCTTTGTCATTGTTTGCTCTGCTTTCATTCGTGGGAGCATGCAAGAAAAAGCGGGACCTCACTAAGCTACCTTACGTTGCGGCATTGGGCACGTTCAGCGCTGATGCCTTTGGCGTCGTCGTAACCTCGAGTTTAGAAGGCTACATTGAGCCATGCGGCTGCACCGCCGATCCGCTTGGTGGCATTGCGCGTTTTGCCATGATCGTGAACGACTTTAAATTAGCGCTCAAGAATAAGGTTGCCCTCGTGGATGCAGGCAATTTATTGTTTGATGCGCCGACACGCATAGAAGCTGATCGTTGTCAGGATGAAAAGCGCATCGAGCTCTTGTTGTCGTCGCTGTCGACGTTGGGCCTCAAAACCACGGTGGTGGGGCCTCTCGACAATGCACGCGGTGTTGAGTTTCGCGAGGACAACCTAAAAACCCACAATATTAAGGCACTGACGCCTTTAACAAGCGCTGAAGATGACGAACCTGCAATCTATGAGATTACAACACCGACAACGAAGATCGGCGTCGTTGCGGTAACGGCGCCGGCCAATAACATATCAGCAAGCATGCTTGACGCGAAACTTAAAAATGCAAAAAAGGCGGGTTTCTCGACGATCATCGCGCTCAGCCAAATGCAACTTGCACAAACCAAAGCAGTGTTTGCCAATAGCACCACCATCGACATCGTCATGCAAGGCCAAACCGAAGCGGTGAAGCCCGCTGCACCCACACGTCTCGGCGAACATGGGCCGTGGCTTTTTGAAAATGGGCGGCAAGGCCAATATTTTTCGATGCTCGTATTTCAAAATATGGATAAGCGAAGTGGCGCACTCGCCTACGATACGCGCGGCGCCGATCGGCTGAATCGAGAAGGCCTTCTGCTTGGCCGCGTCGACGCGTTGCAAAAGCAGTTGGCGACGGCGCCCAAGAATCGCCAGGATTTTTTGCGCGATATGCTCAATCGCGCGAACAACGAAATCGCCGAACTAAAAAAATCACCGCTGCCACCGCTTCTTGGCGACGCGCATTTTCTTTTTCATCAGGTGCCAATTACCAAGAAGATAGAATCTGACGCTGCTGCCAAGGAAAAACTGGAAGACTATGAAAAGAGCGTCCCACTTTTGGTAAAGAAATGCGAGGCCAACATCGAATGCCCCAAGGCAGACCCAAAAGAAGCACGTTATGTTGGCGTTCTAGTCTGCAAATCCTGTCACCAAGAAGCCTTTGATGTTTGGAACAATAGCATCTATATGGCAAAGGGTACCGACGAGATCGGCAAGGAATTCACACGCGCCGTGGGGCACAGCAAGGCGTGGAAAACCCTCGCTGACGGCGGCAAAGACACCGACCGCTCTTGCATTGGTTGCCACAGCATAGGCTTCATGGAAAAGGGTGGCTATTGCAAAGCATTTGAGGTTGATTTCCGCAAAGACGTGCAATGCGAATCGTGTCACGGCGCAGGCAGTTTGCATGCGCAAAGTGGCGACAAGAAATTCATCAAACGCAATGTCGAAGAAGCGACGTGTCGCGAGTGCCACCAAGTTCCGCACATTCCGAGTTACGAAAGCTTCAACTACGAAGAAAAACTCATGAAGGTGTTAGGCAAAGGTCACGGCGAGAATTTGCTCAAACAACTTCAGCACCGGGCGAAAAGTTAGAGAGCATATTGCAAAGAAATCTCGAGCTTTTGTCGCAACGCCAAATTGCTTGCGCCCACACCATAGCAAAGCCCAAAGCCTACCGCATGAAACCAATACGTGACGCCTCCCGTCACGATGGCACCATACATGAACTCGCTATCGAATCGCCGCTCTTTTTTGACCGCCGTAGCGATGAGCATCGAGCCAAGCTGCCCGCCCACGGAGAAATATGGCGTGGGCCCGCGTTTGTTCTCAGTGAAATCGAGTGCTCCGGTCATGCGTACTTCGCTAATGACGGTATAAGGTTTAATCGAAACGGTGCGATTGCCA
The DNA here is from genome assembly GCA_964602645.1 of uncultured Myxococcales bacterium. Lineage (GTDB taxonomy): Bacteria > Myxococcota > UBA727 > UBA727 > JABDBI01. The sequence continues at coordinate 3,564 of CAZRSD010000061.1, read as the reverse complement.
GCTGATGCAGGCACCGTGCCAAATACCGACAAACCAGGGCCATAGATCAAATTCCGCCACCGTAACAGCAAATAGTCGCCCGAAAATCCCAATCCTACGTCGACATGCGTTCTATTGACTTCATTACGACTGAACGAAAACGATACAGGAAGGGCGATGCGTACATTCCCAAGCGAATCACCACCCATGCCGTGTATGCTCCCGAGCCCCACGATCAACGCTAAAATTAGTTTCGCGCGCAAAGTCATGAGCATGAGGGTAGCCTTTGTTCGGTCCCAATGCTCGCGAAGCGCTTTTTAATTTCACTGCACAGGCGTTCGTGGAGCGAGCTCGAGCGCTGTTTAACCAGGAGGCTGAGCTCATCGAAAAATATGTCGAGGTCAAATTGGCGCCCCTCATCAAGCGCACGCGCTACGCCATTGAGGGCTGGTGTGATGAGCGGCAAAAAATCCTCGCGAAGCGCCTTTGCATTGCTGCGCGATGCTTCAAAAAGGGTCTTCGCAACGACAGTGCCAAGACAATATGCGTTGAATTTTTGGTTTTCGAAATTGTTAGAATTTTCGCCGCACAGCTCGACGTAACGGATGGGTAAATCTGACGTAGCAAGCAAATCATAGGTCGCAACGTTTACAAAGGCGCCCAGGAGATCGCGCTGGCGTCGCAGTGAATCGGTTGCGCGTTCCGTGAGCGAAATGTCGAGGTAGTTGGGCAATCCCGTGAATGCCACGGCAAAAACGTCGGCGAGGCCTTCATCGAGAGCGTTCAGCAGCACCCTTGATCGTCGGCTGAGCCGTGTGTCATTGACGTTGTAGCGACTCTTAAACAATGGCCACAAATTGCTAAAGCCGGGATTGTTCCAAATCGTGTTAAAGAAAATGCGATGGTGAAATTCATGCGCGAGGACACCTTCATGCATGGTGAGGGGCAAACCTTGTTCTTTGCCGAGGGGTAGCAAAAAAATCGTGTCAGCACTGCCAACATAAAGCACGTTGTCGTTCTTGCTGACTGCTTGCGTCTGCCCGTCGGGCAGAAGGATCTCGCCGTAGATCGCGACATTCAAAGGTCGCTTAAACGCTAAACGCGGATTGTACGATGCGGTAAACGAGAAAATTTCCTCAAGGTGACTGAAGGCGCTCAAAGCAAGCATTGACTCGAATGAACGGCCGCGCGCAATGCCATCGTCCGTCGATAATGCGAGTTCAAGTGGTTGGTGGCGCATGCTTTCATCAAGCCGCTTGGCGAGTTCTTCAAAAGAATGCGAAACGCCCGCCCATTGCCCTATCAAATGTTGCAAAAGCCGCGCGCCGGTGGTGACAACCATGCGCTCATTGGCAAGCGTCGCGCGATCGGAAAGCGGCTGCAGCTGCACCACGCGCAGCGTTACTTCACGCGGCGCATCCTTGTCGAGACCGATAATTTCGGCGAATTGCACAACTTGTTGTCGATGACAGGTCAGTGCACCGTACAAAAATAATCCGAGAATAAAGAGCTGCACCACGTAACGAAGAAAAAACGTCATGGAAAATTAATATCAAGTTTCACTGACCGATGAACAGTTTGGTCGAGGATTTTGTATTGATGGTCAATGCACGCTGATTCGTTATCCCGCTGCTTGAACGCAGGACGACAACGAGAAAGACCCTTATTCCCGCAACCTACATCGCGTTATCGCTTCAACAATTTCAAAAAGTCAGTCTCGCTGATGATTTTTATCGCATGACCTTCTTGCACGAGCTTTTCTGCTTCTTTTTGCTTTGTGCTCTTCTTACCATCACCCAAAAGTGGTGAGCCTTCATCGCCGATCACCAAAAAATCGACTGCGTGGCTCATCGCGCTCGGCGCTTTGCCGCCCGCTCGTTTCACGGCGTCTTGCGCAGCCTTTCGTTCAAGATGTGCCATTTTCCCCGTGAACAACACGCTCTTGCCAAAAAGCGGATGGGTTTGATCGGCATCAACGGCCGGCCCCGCTTGGTCGTTGACGGTTACTTCGGTCAAGAGATCGTCGATCTCTTCTGCTAGACTCGCAAGACCCGAAACGAGTGCAGATGCGATACTGTCACCGATGCCGTGGACCGGCAATAAGTCGTCGACGGTGAGGCCGCGTATCGCCGACAAGGAGTGAAAATTAGCGGCAACCAATTCGGAAATGGTGCCCCCAATCTCTTCGATGCCGAGTGCTCTGATGAATACCGGCAAATCGATCGTGCGCATGCGCGAAATCTCCGCCACGATCTTGGTAGCGAGCACATCGCCCATACGTTCAAGTGTTGCAAGCTCATTTGCCTTCAAGCGAAAGATGTCACCAAAGCGTAAAAGCATGCCCGCCTCAAAAAGTTTGCGCACAATTTTTTCGCCCATACCTTCAATGCCGATAACATGGCAAAAATGGACAAGCCTTTGCACTTCAACCTTGCTGCAACCTGGATTCACGCAGCGCAAAAAATCACCATCGACGACGAGCGAGCTCTCGCACGACGGACAGGTTTCTGGCGGTAAAAGTTGCGCTCCCCTTCGGCTTAAGACGCGTTCAAGATGGGGTATGACGCCACCTCGACGATTGATTTCAACGAGACTCTCTTCACGCAAATCGAGCGCCAAGAAGATGCCAACGTTGTGCAGCGACGCGCGCGTGATGCTTGCGCCCGAGACAAAAACCGGCTCGACAATGGCAACGGGCGTCACCATGCCGCTGCGCGCAACTGACCATTCGACACGAACGAGTTTTGTTTGTGCCGACTCACCCTGGAATTTATACGCCAATGCATAGCGCGGGTGATGAGCAGTCTCACCGAGGCGACGTTGGTCGCTTTGGGAGTTCGCACGAAACACAACGCCGTCAATTTCGAAATCGAGCGTCGCGCGCTGCTGCAAGATGCGCATGTACACGCCGAGCGCTTCTGAATCATTTTTGATCGCTGACCAAGGCATCATGGAGAAGCCGAGTTGCTTAAGTAATGCAAATTTGTCGGTCTCGGTGTCGAAATTAGTGCCGCGCACATCGTAGGGAAAGAAACGGAGAAAATTATTTTTGGTGCGATCGCCTTCTTTGAGCTTCAAAACGCCCGCTGCCAAATTGCGCGGATTGACGAAGTCCTCGGCAAATTTCTCGTTGAAATAACTCAAGGGCAAAAATACTTCTCCCCGCACCTCGATGCCTCGTCCGGGTCCCGCAGCATTTTCTATGAGCGCAGGCGACAACACGCTCGGCAAATCCGGAATCAAGAGCGCATTCTTTGTGATGTCTTCACCGGCTCTGCCATCACCACGTGTCGATGCTTCAATGAGTTTTCCCGCATCGTCATAGATGATGCTGCATGCAACGCCATCGATCTTTGGCATCGCAACAAAATCACTGGTGATTTTTGCGGCCCATTTAAAAAATGTTGCATCGTCATAACATTTCTCGAGCGACAGCATCGGTTCATTGTGCACTACTTCTTTGCCGAACTTTTCTAAAGCATGTACGTCGTCACGGTGACCAATTTTATTAAGTGCACGTGCTTTGGGATTTTTAAACCGCAATGCCTCCACTAATTTATCGAAAGCTTCATCGGTAATTTCTGG
>CAZRSD010000060.1:0-9063 GCA_964602645.1 uncultured Myxococcales bacterium | reverse complement strand
AACCAAGGTATTGGCGGTGACCGTGCTCACCAGCCTTAACCAGCGCGATTTCTATGATCTTGGCTATCACGATAGGATTGAAGACGGAGCGCTGAAACTCGCCGACCTCGCACTTTCTGCAGGCATCGATGGCCTTGTGACATCGCCGCGCGAGCTTTCGTGGCTGCGCGCACAGTTTGGCGAGGGCCCCTACCTCGTTTGCCCGGGCGTTCGCGCGCGTGATGATGCTACGCACGATCAGGCGCGCGTCATGACCGCGCATGAAGCTATTGACGCTGGCGCTAATGCACTAGTAATTGGGCGCCCTATTACCCAAGCAACAAATGTTTTGCTAAAGGCAGAAGCGATGCATCAAGAAATCAGCCGCGCCATGAAGGAGCGTGCAGATAGTAAGGAATCTTGTCATGAAATCTGAAGCAAACGCTGGGAATTTTGTCTACGGCTATCATTCGGTGACCGCAGTTTTGCGTCATCAACCGGCGCGTGCGAAGAAGCTCTTTATCGCTCGAAAAGAAGAAGTTACCGACGTGAAACGGCTTGCCGATGCCTATCGCATTCCGTATGAGCAGGTCGATCGCGTTTATTTAGAAAAGCGCTTTGCGGTTGGTTCCGATGCGCAAGGCTTGGTCTTATTGTGTAGCGCATTTTCATATGTCGAGCTTGATGACACGCTTTTGTCGTCGATGAATCGCGTGCTCATTCTCGATTCGTGGCAGGATGCCGCAAACGTTGGTCGTGCCGCGCGCGCAGCGCTCATTTTTGGCGCGGATCTCATGCTCATCTGCAAGGATCGCAGCGCTCAAGTCACGGCCGCCGCGGAAAAATCAGCGGTTGGGGCGCTCGCGCAGATACCCGTTGCGCGCGTAACTAATCTTGCCGCCGCCATGAAGAAGATCAAAGATGCCGGCTTTTTTATCTACGGTGCCGACGAGCACGGCACTACCACCATTAAAAATTGCGACTTCGCAAGCCGCGCTGCCATTGCCATTGGCCAAGAAGGCGAGGGCCTGCGAGATTTAACCAAAAAGAATTGCGATATGATCGTGAGTATCCCGATGGTGCATCGCGATATTTGCCTGAACGCCGCCGATACCGCTTTAGTGTTTCTTTATGAATTAAGCACACGTTAGGAGAGAATTGAATGGCTATGAATCTTTCGGGAAAAACCGCGCTCGTCACTGGCGTCGCCGACAATGTTGGTTTCGGCTGGCATATCGCGAAGCGTTTGCAAGAACATGGCGCTGATGTCATTTTGAGCAGCCATCCGCGGGTCGTGTCGATCCTTGAACGCTTTTTAACCAAAGACAAATATCAAGAGAGCCGCCTTTTTGAAAATGGCGGCGAGTTTAAGCCCAAAGCGGTGATTCCCTGCGATGTGTCATACGACTCCGCAGCTGATGTGCCACCGAACATGGCGCAAGAAAAAGGCTACGAAGGCGTCGACATTTCGATAGCCGGCATGGTGGCAAAACTTGTTGAGAGCAAGGAGAAGATCAACATCGTTGTGCATTCGGTGGCCTTCTCGCCCGAAATCGACAAGCTGCATCTCGATGTTTCACGACGCGCGTATTTGACAGCGATGGGCGTGAGCGCCTATTCACTCGTGGCGCTCAGCAAAGCGTTGTTGCCGTTCATGCACGGGCTTGCAGGCTCCGTCATGGCGTTATCGTATCTTGCAAGCGAACGGGCCGTACCTTTTTACGGCGGCGGTATGGCATCGGCAAAGGCAGCGCTCGAGTGTGATGCGCGCATGCTCTCGTGGCAACTCGGTGAGCTTGGCCATCGCGTGAACATCATCAGTGCGGGCCCCTACGCATCGCGTGCCGCAAAATCCATCGGTGATATCGAAGCGATGGTGCAAACCACCAAAGAAAAATCGCCGCTGCGTCGAGCGATCACGCCCGACGATGTGGCGAATGTGGCGTTGTTTTTGGCAAGCGATTTGTCGGGTGCGATCACGGGCGAAACGATTCACGTCGACGCTGGCTTTCATGCGATGGCGCTGGTCTAACGCCCCACGTCGGCAATCCGATTAAACGTCCACGACCACAACATGGGGTCCGTCAGAAAAGGGGAAAAATCGTACGCTAAGGATTAATATAACCCTCGACATTCAGTAATTGCCTAGTGTTTCCATTATTGTCGCCGACCAACAAGCAGATGTTTAAGGAGGACAAAATTAATCGTTAAGGTCTTAGCCGCATTCTTGAAAACAAAGGTTTGTAAGAAGAGTTCGACGGGAAATTGGGCTGCACGTCAGCGCGCGATATTTTTTTCTCAAAACTCATTCTTGAAATAGAATTCTCGATTGAGTGGCATTCAATGAGATTTGATTACAGAAAACCTTAGCGTACGATTTTTTCCGTTTTCTGCCGAGACCCCAAGGAGAATACTCAAAAAATAAAAAGCATTGGCCATTGCATTGGCGCTTAAGCTCGACCGTACACTCTGTGGCGCTCATTGGGTTTCCAAATGGGCGCCACAGCAATAATTAAGAAACAAAATTATTCCAAACGGAATAGTAGTGATGATAACGAAGGAATGTTCGGCGCATTAAAACTATATTGTGTTGCTACATTTACATTGGTCTGCACCCCAACTGTAGCTGAGGCACCAAAATTTTGCGCAGCATTACCAAAATCGGTGTCAAGGTAATTAAAACGAATATCTGGACTATCTTCATAGAAGACAACCTGCAACGTACCGGTACCTGCTGCATTAAAGTGTTTAAGATTTCTCCATTCCACGACTAATCTCCGATGAGGAGCTTCACCTATAGCGCTGTAATATACATCACCGCCATTTACGGAAGCAACCAAATCATCCCAAAATGGGCTAACCAGGGTGGGCGTTATGTTAGTCGGCAGTGCCTTATTTAAATAGCCTGGATTGGTCGCGTTTGAGAAACCAACGGTGCCATTGCTGCTGATATAGATTCTTTGAAAACCAACAGCATCACCATTGAAACGAATAGCAAAAGGTATATCGACGGTATGAATGGTATCATCGCCTGCATTCAAACGTGTACCTGCAAAATTTTCATATTCATAGCTAATATTTGAATAGGCCTTATAGGATCGAGGCGGGTTAACACCACCAACGGTCACCGCGACGATATCACCGTTACCATAGTTCAAAGGATAAGTACCACTTCTTGCGGGTTTCCACAAAAGACTAAATACGCCATCACCGGCGGTCTGATCTGCGCCCAAACCATCGTCCTTGAGGATTACACTTTGATTGGCGTCGCTATAAAGCGTAATGGTTCCCTCTGCAGACGCGTTACAATTTATCTTTACTGCCGACAACAGAATTTCTTCACCAACATTAAGGCTTACGCTGTTAGCAATCGGTCGCAGACGGGAATTCACCAGCTGGCTCACGCAGGTAAGCGCCCCGGTACCATTGGTGTCGGCTCCCCGAATTCTTCGTCCAGAAATGGTAGTATTTTGAGCCGCTGCGATGGGTGTTCCACTTGCAATCACTAAATTTTTGACATCACGATAATCGAAAGCAGGAAATCGAGACTTAATCACAGCAATCAAACCCGTCACGTGAGGAGAGGCCATTGAGGTGCCGCTATACACAGCATAGCCTTGGTTTGGTATTGTACTGAGAATACGAGCTCCTGGCGCCGCTACATGGACAGTTCTGCGACCATAGTTTGAGAATGTAGCTAAACGATCATTATGATCAGTGGCGGCAACTGAAATAACATTGGGAAGTATGTAGCCTGCGGGATAAAAAATAGTCGTATCTGTGTCTCGAGCGGCATTGCCCGCTGCAGCCACAAATAAAATGCCTAAGTTTCGGTGTGCTTTGATGGCATCATACATCGCTTGAGAAAATGATCCCCCGCCCCAAGAATTATTACTTGCAACAATATTCACCGGATCAATGGGGCGCGTCTTCAGCTTAGCTAGATAGTCCATGCATTGAATAGCATCTGAAATTCCCCCGCTACCGCTTGCGCTAAGAAATTTGCAGGCAACTATTTGCACATCTTGAGCCATACCAACTACGCCCAAGGAATTGTTTCCCTCAGCGCCGATGGTGCCTGAAACGTGAGTACCGTGGCTATTATCATCTCTGGGGTCGCCATTATTAAGAATGGCATTGATACCATACACATCGTCAATATAGCCATTACCGTCATTGTCGATACCATCGCCAGGAATTTCTTGGCTATTGTGCCAAACATTAGCCACCAAATCATTATGAGTATAGTCAATCCCAGTATCGATAACAGCAACGACCACCTGCGGGTCACCGTCTTCTATTTGCCACATGCTTTCAGCATTTACGTCGGCATCAACCAGACCACCTGTTTGACCATTGTTCTCCATGGCCCAGAGCTCCGAATATCGTGGATCGTTGGGTGCAACGGCCGCACGATAGATGTAATCGGGTTCTGCATAAACAACAAAGGGATTGTTAGAAAATTCTTGAATGACGTCTTCTATATAAAGAGATTCATCGTAGGTAAAAAGCCATAAACCGGGAACAATTGAATAAGATCGAACGGCTTCTGCTCCTAAGAATGCAGCTGTCCCTTCGAGAGCGTCTTCAGGTGACCCATCGACAACCTTCACCAGTACATGACCTTCCTTATAAGACAACACATCTCTTGGGCCTTGGTCGTAATTCGACGAAATCACCGCCGAGACCGGCATAGATAAATGTAAGATGAACAATAACTGCAGGATTTTCTGCATAAGCTCTCCCAAACAAATGCTGACATTGTGGTTTGAGTTTATGGCGAATATGTTGATAAAAGCAAAAAAAAAACAGCACGTCGATCGGCGGTCCTACAGCGATTAGCAAAATACCGTTTTCCTCTGAATCGGATCGTTTAGAGGTACGGTTTTCGCTTAGGAACAAAGAGTCCGTCTGACTGCACCAAGAATGCCATGGCCCATCGTGCGCTCTGCTCGGAATAGCCACATTTACTGAGCCCTTCCTTCAGCAAAAGTGCGTAGTTCATGTCGCGATCATCAATGCCGGCGCGTTCACCGTCGGAGAGGCGCAAAAACGCGTGAATGATCTTGGAGACCGAATGCTGCTGTTCTTGGTAGACATTTTCCTTGAGGCGACGAAGATGGCTTGAAAAAAGCGTCCTGTAATCGAGCGGTAGATTGGGGTTCTCAAGTTTAAATGCGCCGATTTGCGCAATGAGTTGTCGCCTAAAATCTTCTTTGCTCTCGTTAAGCGCAAGAAGTTTTTGCTCGATATTGCTCATAAACTGCTCGTCAGCGTCTACTTCACGCTGAAAGAGCGGATCGAACAATCGCTCTTTCTTAGTCCACGCCGACACATGCATGATGTACCGCGTAAAAAGCTCGAGATACGATTCTTTGCTATAGAGCCCAAGCGCGTTGCGCACTTCGTCTTCAAGAATGTTGATGTAATGGCGCTTCACGGCATCGAGCAAATAGTCTGCGTCGCGATAGCCGCGAATGGGCTCGCGTCGCAGGAACTCATAACTCGATTTTTGCTCGATCAACTGTTCGATCTGATCAAAGATCGCGCTGACGGCAAGGTGATTAAAGCGTGGATCCTGCGCCGCGTTCAAAATCAGCATGCGCACTTCACGAGGCGATGCGCCATAGCGGCCTTCATAATTCGCATCATTAAAGTGTTCATAGAAAAGTTGTGACACCACCACCTTGAGCTCGCGCGCTTCTTTTTGGCTAAGGCGACTCGGCATCTCGCCACTATTATAGAGATCAAGCTTTTCTTCGGGGCTTAAATCACGAATGACCTCGTGCAATGAACTATGGTAGCGTTCAGGATTTGGTGGCTCCAGGCGCGTGAGCGTAGCCCAGCGTGACACGATTTCGATAGCGTGCGGCGCAATGTGCGTGTGCGTGAGGACTTTTGCGATTTGATTTTGGTAAATACCTTCTTCATCCACTGACCGCAGCAAGTACGGCACGCGTATCAGCTCAATGCGGCCCTTAAACGATGGCCAGTCGGGGTATTCACGAAAGCCGTGCAGATGCAGTTCATTCGACGTCGCTATCATCAAAATATCAAAGAAGAGTGACAAGGTGCCGACGCTCACCTGCGCCTGCTCACACGCGACGAGAAGATATTTCCACGCTTCAATCGGGCGCTTCAAAAGATCGCTATACTCAATCAGACCGCGGTTTGCTTCAACAAGTGGGCCGAGTGCTTCAAAGATCGAGAGATGCTTAAGCGCTGTCGGCAGCGAAAGGATCGATTGATCACTGGTGATTTGCCGCACGTCGGCATCGACCGACATTTGCGGCTCAACGACGGAAATGCCCTTTTTGTAGCGTCGAGAAAAATAAAAGCGCTCGACACGCACATGGCGGAACACGTGTGCAAGATCGCCATTGTACGCCGACAATAGCGCATCGTAGATTTGCCGATTGCGATGCGAGAGTTCTCCGATGCGCAGATACTCCGGTACCACGATTTCGCGATTCTCCGGTTTGGCGTCGCGAATCATCGCAAAGAGGCTCTCGCGTTCAGCACGTGACAACAACAACAGCGGATGGTCACGTTGATCGGAAATTAATTTGGCATCCACCGCTTCATTAGGAAGATTGGCATAACTAAGGGGCTTTTCAGGCGACGCTTTACTAAAACCAAGCGGCCCCGACAAACTTTCTTTTTTGGGAAACACCCACGAAAATTGATAGAGCGCACCTTCTTCTTGCGTGGAATAATACTCTGCAGCGCGGCTCATGGCTTGAACGATACTCGTCTTTGCTGAACCATTTGGTCCATGCAGCAACAACAATTTGTCAACCCGCCCGGAGCGCGCGAAATTGCGTAGATGGGTCACTAATGCATGCTGAATGCGCTCTTGGCCAAAGATGCGCCCTTCCCCACCGGTGAACTCAGCGTCGAAGAGCTTATAGCGACGCAGTGGCTTTACCGAGCTTGCAACTTCGTATGATCCAAAACTATCAACCATGTCCACAAAATATTGGGCGCAGTTTCTAATATACCAACGAGGTTTGAGCATGACCTCATTGATGTATTCGTCAAAGCTCAAAACCGCCTGGCTCACGCGAAACTGCTCTTCAGCGCGCCTGGTAATTCCTTCTAAAAATTCTGAGACTAGCGTCATGAATCCACCTTGTAGAGCCTTAGCTTTTTCAAGTGTAGATTCTTTTGGTGCGCGTGTGGAAAAATCTAGCTACTTTTCGGGGCAAACTCGCCGACAAAATCAAAAACAATTCAAAGCGCGGAGCGCTCCTCACGGCCATCACGAGGTGACGATGGACATTCGGAGCGCTCCGCATAGTACTTTACCGAGCATTTAGTATTAAATGTCGTCGGGCCCCACGCAACGATCGTAGGCGCGGCTCCAGTGGCAGTTATAGGTATTGTTGCATTCATAAGGCGAACGAATGTAGTAGCAGCGAGGTGAACCGCCGCCGTTGTTGCTGACGCAACGGTTTTGGCTCCTGCTCCAGTAGCAATCCGGATTATTGCTACATTCATAGGGACTATCGATATCGTAACAGCGACGATAGCCATCGTCGTATTCACGAGCGCAGTAACCGCCGTGGTAATTCCACTCGCAGCCACGCGTGCGATCACATTGCCATGAATCATAAATGTCAGAGCAACGATCGTAATGATCCGCAATGTCGACGAGCGACATCTCGGCATTTCGTGCGTTGGTGGAAACACTAAAAAAGAAGACTAAACCGACAAGCATTAGCCATGAAAGTTTTGCGTTCATGAGCCCCCCAGATCCATGCCACGCCAAGGTGCGTGGCACCTTGAAGCCATGCTGACACAGAGAGCTCAATAAATTCAAGATTCTCAACGAGTAAATCGCAACGACTAAGGCAGAGTTCCCTGGCGCTCCGGCTCGAGGCCGGGAGCGAACGGAAAGACATAGGTAATGGGTAATTGAGGGACTCTGAATGAGCCTCGAAAGTGCTTTCTCCCCCTAGCCAAACCCCGCTATGCTTGCTAAATCGGTATTTACGCGAGCGTGGCGGAACTGGTAGACGCACTGGATTTAGGTTCCAGCGGGGTAACCCGTGGGGGTTCGATTCCCTTCGCTCGCACCAAGAAATTCGAAAGCTTACGATACTTTCCAATCAATCCAGTGGTGACACAGAATGAATGCCATCGAAGATTTACAAATGACCGAACCATCACTCCACGAACGCCAGCTCACTATCACGGTGCCGCGCGTTCTTGTTGGGCAGGAATGGAACAACGCGCTCAATAACGTCCAGCGTGTAGCTACCCGTCCGGGTTTTCGCCCCGGCAAAGTGCCGCGAAGCATGGTCATGAGCTTTTTCGGCAACGAAATCAGACAAAAACTCATGGAAAAGCTCGTCGAAAAAAGCTTTGACAATGCCTGTAAAGAAAAATCGCTGGTGCCGGTATCTAAACCGGTGCTTGAGCCCGTGGGTGAGCTGTTGCAGGATCAGGCCTTCACCTATCGCGCGCTGTTTCAGATTAAGCCTTCAATCACGGTCAACTCGTACAAGGGCCTTAATATTTCGATAAAGAAATTCGTTTTTTCCGAAGCCGATGTCGATGATGAAATCTGCTCATTGCAAGAAAATATGGCGACCTTCGTTGAGCCAAAAGACCGCGAAGAAATTGGTCCAAATGACCTCGTGCAATGCGATACCGACGTGAGCGTCGACGGTACGCTCCATCCCAACTACAGCCACCAAGATTACGGCGTGCCACTGTTTGCCGAAAACGTACCAGAGGATTTGCGTAAGGCACTCGTAGGCAAGAAGGTTGGCGATAAAGCGACGTTTGCGTATACCATGCCGAGCGATCATCAGGACGAGGCTATTAGCGGTAAAACCTGCGACATGCATTTGACGATCAAGTCGTTCAAAGAGCGCGTATTGCCAACGATTAATGACGATTTTGCCAAAGACCTTTCCGATAAATTTAACAATCTCGAAGACCTCAAAGATTCTGTCCGCTTGCGTTTTAATATTACGGTTAAACGGCGCGATGAATATTATCGTCAAGATGCGGTGACCAAAGCGTTGGTCGAAGCAAATCCATTTGATGTGCCGCCTGCATTGGTTGAGCGCATGG
>CAZRSD010000059.1:0-9270 GCA_964602645.1 uncultured Myxococcales bacterium | reverse complement strand
AGTCAATGCGTTCGATGATGTTGTCCTGCTTGCCTTGTTCATAGGCCCACGACGAGATCAGTTGGCGATTACGCATGTGAGACTCTTCAAGATTCTTGCCAAGTTCAACGCGCGCGAGTTGTTTAAGAAGCCCGTTGTTGATGTATTGCGTAAATTCAGCCTTAATGATGTCGGTCGTGGTGCTGACGCCGATATCTACCAAATGTTGATCACCGACGAAATAAAGACCCACGAGGTCAGCGCGTGCTTCTTCAAGGGCGCTTGCGTAGCTCTTTAACGTTTCATGCGGTGGTAGAACGCCAGGCTCAAGTCGCCCTGACGCATGGCCAATGACCTCGTGCAAACCCGTGTGAAGACGTGACGCAAGTTCACCGTGTTCTTTAAGCCATTGTCGTTGCTCGGGCAGGAAGAATTCTTCAAGCACGCTTTCCTTCGCAGCTTGGTCATACGCATGCTCAATGTTGCCCAACGAAACAGATTTAGAACCATGATGCGCGCGAATCCAATCCGCATTTGGCAGATTGATACCGATCGGTGTCGACGGTGACGAGCTTCCCGACTCTTGCACGACCGTGATGATCTTATACGAAACGCCAGTCACAACGTCGCGCTTATGTTCAGGTGAGATAGGCGATGCCTCTTCAAACCACTGTGCTTCGTCGCTCAGTTTGCCGAATTTCGCGTTAGCATCGAAGTCGCGAATGGACACGACCGATTCCCACGAACCATTGCGTCCTATAGGGTCGTCGTACACTTCAATGAAGCCATTGATGGCATCAACAACTGACGACGTGTCTTGTACCCACAAAATGTTGTATTGATCAAACTTGGCAAGGTCGCCCGTCTCGTAATATTCGACCAATTTTTGCAATGACGCGCGCTGCGTTTCGTTTTCGGCAACCGTCACTGCCTTTTTGAGCCAATAAACAATGGAGGAAATCGCTTCGCCATAGAGCCCATCCACTTTATAGACGAGCTCGGTTACGCCGTTTGGTCCCATGACTTTCTTGCTGTTTAAGCCGTACGATATCGGTGTCTCGTCGGCGGGATCGGCGATGGAGCTATAGTATGCATGAACTTCTTCTTGCGTGACACCGTCGTAGAAATTTACCGCCGAGCAGGTGATTTGATCGATGTCATCATCGAGGCAAACCTTTTTGGCGTCGACATTGGGATCAAAAATCACGGCGAGCAGGCGATCGAAAAGCTCCTCGATCGTTTCGCCGCGACTCAGCGGATAGTTATTACTGGGTGAAGTGGCAATGAGTGCACGCAATTCAGCAGGCGTAAATTCCGGCAGAATCTTGTCATTGCTGTAGTGATGATGAATGCCGTTTGAGAACCATACACGCTTTGCGTAGGTTAGCAATTTAGTGAATGGCTCGGCATTTTTGTCGCCGGTATAGGTGAGGACGATTTGCTCGAGCAAACGGCGAATCGTGAGATTGTGACGATAGTTTTGATCCCAATAGATATCACGACCTGAAAGCGCTGCTTGCGACAAATAATACGCGAGCTTCTTTTGCTGAAGCGTCAGGTTTGAGAAGCCTGGGATTTGATAGCGCAGTATTCGCAAGTCTGCGAATTGCTCTGCTACAAAGGAAAAATCGTCGCCACGTTGTTGATGTGCTGATGCGTTCGCCATGATCGGCATCATGGCAAGCGCCAAAAAAATTGGAAGTACCTCCCACATAAAAACATTGCCCCTTTAGCGTTGTGCCGATTGGTAAGGCTGACCGCGCGTTGTGCTGAATGATAAGAAAAACTGTAGCGCCAATTTCGCAACGGATTCAAGATGTCGTCTCGCTGATTCATGCACGAGCTACCAAGAGCCTGGCTTTTAGTAAAATAACGGCATGAAGATTTGAGCCACGAGCGCGATCGCCCTTATCATGTGGGTTACACAAAATCCTAGATGGGGGGCCCACGTGAGAATGACGAGAAAGGCATCGCTTTGCCTCGGTATGATAATTTGCTTCTCAGTGGCTTTTGCAGGTGAAAGCTCTGCAAGACCAGTGACGGAAATCAAGCCTTACAGCAGCGAAACGATTTTAGTTAAACTCAAAGAAGAACGACCGAACGGATTCATGTCTGGAACTGGAGATAAATTTGGCTCAGAGATGATTCGGTCATTTTCCGTGGTGCCAAACCTTCATCTTTTGCGTTTACCGCCAAACACCACCATCGAAAAAGCGCTTGAATGGTACAATAGTCAACCTGAAGTTGCCTACGCCGAGCCAAACTACTTTGCCGGTACAATGGAAGATGGCGACGAGCCGATTCCCGTGGGCGCGCCGAACATTAAGACCATCGATCCGCTCTTCACGCAGCAGTGGGCTCTCAACAACTTCGGACAGAGCGCCGGTACCATTGATGCTGATATTAATGGCGTCGAAAGTTGGCTTATTGAAGTTGGTTCACAGACTCCTGTCATTGGCATTATCGATTCGGGCGTGGATTACAATCACGCCGACTTGAATGCCAATCTTTGGCACAATTCCGGGGAGATTCCCGCGAACGGCATCGATGATGACGCAAACGGCTATGTCGACGATGATTATGGCATCAATGCCATTACTGGCAGCGGCAATCCACTCGACGATTTTCATCATGGAACACGCGTTAACGGTGTTATCGGCGGTGTGGCGAATAATTCGATCGGCATCAGCGGCGTCATGAAAATTGCCAGCATGGCCAACTGCAAATTCCTCAGCAATACAGGAACAGGCAACTCTGGGGATGCGATTGAGTGCATTCAGTACTTCGCCAACTTAAAGACGCGCTTTTATTCGCCAGAGAATATTGTTGCGATCAACGCTTCGTGGGTCATCGGTAAATCACAAGCGATGCAAGATGCGATCACAAGCCTGCGCGATCTCGGCATAATTTTTGTCGCTGCGGCGGGTAATGCAGGTACTAACAACGACGTGGTGGCAAGCTTCCCTGCAAATTATCCTGTGACCAATATCATTGCTGTTGCGGCAACCGACAGAAACGATCTGAAGCCATCATTTTCGAATTTTGGTAAAACGACGGTTCACGTAGCGGCTCCGGGCGCAAGCATCATCAGCACGATCCCTAATGGTAATTACGGCACATCGAGCGGCAGTTCCCTTGCGGCACCTCACGTGACGGGTTTAATCGGTCTCTTGGCGTCGGAGTTTCCTAGCATGACATGGTCACAAATTAAAAATCTTGCGATAGCTGGCGGTGAAGAACTGACAAATCTGCAAAGCATTACCATGTCGGGTCGTCGTATTCGCGGTGCTGATTTGCTCGGTGTCGGTTCGCTCACCTGTCTTAATCAAGTTGTCAAAGCACGATCGTTGCCCCTCAGCTCGGAGGTCTACATCGCCAAAGACTCACCGCTTTTGCTCAAGGCACTGCACATCGTATGCGATAGCCCCAATGGCGAGGTGACGGTCTATGATGACGGCATTACTACGGTGGTGCTTGCCGACGGCGGCATCGATGGCGATGATTTTGCCGATGATGGTGTCTATAGCCTTAACTGGATACCGACCATTGCCGGCGATTATGCGCTCGACTTTGGCAATGGCGACATCATCAATGTTCGTGTTTACGATCCATCGAACTGGAATAATTACAACATCACTACCGACACAGTTTTTACCGCCGAAACCTTCACCGGCACGAGCCTCGGCGGCGGTGACGAAACGCTCGCAACGCTCACGTCGCCATTCCCGATCCTCTACGGTGGCGACGCAACTGGCTTCACCACGCTTTTCATTTCTAGCAACGGCGCTATCAGCCTTACTGATCCTGTGGTGGTTGCCGGTGTGAACACCAATCTTCCGAGGGCAAGTTCATCAACACTCATCGCACCGTTTTGGGATGATTTGACATTTACCCTAGCCGGCGCCGCTATTTACTACCAAACCATAGGCAGCGTACCAAATCGTAAGCTTGTCATCGAATGGCGCAACGTTAAGCATTTTAACGTGAGCGGCACGGGAACCTTCCAAGTAATATTTTACGAAGGAAGGCCCGAATTCCGCTTTGCTTATAAAGATACTGACTTCGGCAGCGCTACCTATAACTCAGGTAAGTCAGCCACCGTCGGTGCGCAACTTTCGCCGTCCTTGTTTAAACTTCACAGCTATTTGCAGCCACAAGCGCAATCGAATAAATCGATTCTCTTCACCCTGCAGCAGTAGCTATACGAAGCGTATAATAGCGACGACAGCTGCCCCAAAGGACAGCTGTTTTTTTGTGCGCCTACCCATGCCGAAGTACCCTTCTTGCCCTATCTGATTTAACTCGTTATCTGCCGATATAGATAACAAATGCCGTTTTACCGATTCTTTCAAGCAATCCTAATTCGATTTTTGTGTCGTGAGTGCCGAGTACGATCTTTCAATCTTGTGCTGTCAATGAATGCCTAACGAAGGACGAGAAAATGGTTGACCAGATTATTGTTGCTCTCTATCTCGTAATAACGCTTGCCATTGGTCTTATGGTTGGGCGTAACACAAAGACCCTTAGTGATTTTGCGATTGGTAAACGCGATTTTTCAACTATGGTGTTGCTGTCGACAATTTTTGCGAGTGTTGTCGACGGTAATGGAACCCTTGGTCTTGCCGAAGCGGTGTATTCGCAAGGTCCGGCATACTGCTTAGCGTTTTTAGGGATCATCTTTTCGTATTTGGGTCTTTCGTATTTTATAGCGCCACGCTTCGATACCTTTCTTGGACTCGTTTCCTCCGGTGACATTTTAGGCAAACTGTACGGGCCGCGCGCGAAAGTGTTCATGGGCTTCGCCACTGTTTTTGAAAGTACCATGCTCACCGGCGTACAGGTCCTCGCCATGACACACATCATCCAGTATTTTTTTGACTTCCCGGAAGGATTTGCCGCCGTTGGCTCCACGGTAATTATTTTGCTTTATTCGTTGCGCGGCGGTATTCGCGCGGTGACGGCTACAGACGTGTTCCAGTTTGGCATTTTGATTATTGCGATTCCGATTATTTGTGGCATTGCGATTGTAAAGATCGGTGGCTTTAACGGCTTGGTGTCGGCGTATCATTCAACGTTTGAACATGCATTGCCGACGATCGACCGCGGTAAGTACTTCGCTATTTTTGCATCCTACGCTTTGCCGGCGTTGTTTCCGCTGACTATCCAACGAATGCTCATGGCGAAAAATACCCGGCAAATAAGTACGACGTTTTTGCTGACGGGTATTTTGTCGCTTCCCTTCTACCTTGTGGTTAGCTGCATCGCGATTGCTGGCTGGGTCTTGCTTCCTAACATCGCGCCGAATTTTATATTCCCTGGGCTCATCAATACGATTTTGCCAATTGGCGTGAAGGCTTTGTCATCGCCGGGCTCCTCGCCGTGTTTATGTCGAGCATCGATTCGAGTTTAAACGTGGCCGCAGTCGCCGTTACGCACGACATACTGAGCGTCACGAAGCATCAGTTTGCGGAACCCGCCAAACTGCGCATTGCAAAACTCTCCTCAATCGTCATTTCACTCTTCGCCGTGAGTATTGCGCTGTTCTTCAATAACATCATCGACATGATGTTCTTTTTGCTTTGCGTCAGTAATTCAGCGTTCTTCCCCGGCTACCTCATAGGGCTCCTAGGATTTAAGCCATCCCGTCGAGGATTTTGGTGCGGCATCCTTACCGCGTCGCTTACGGTGCTCGTTTTGACGGTCGGCTTTGGCGTGTTTGAACTCTATGCAGGCCTACTCGCTATCGTTGCAAACTCCATCGTACTGGTCATTTCCGACAAAAAACAGGCGTTTCGGTTGCGCCAACATGAGCCAGAAATGGCGAAGCCGGTTCTTAATACCATCTTTACCGACCCCAGTTCGCATCACGCGTTTGCCGCCGCCATCTTGATTAACGCAGTGGGCGCGTATTTGGTGCAGTCGTTTTTTGTGGGGCTAAATACTGGCATTTATCTTGTGCTCTATTTCTTGAGCGCATCGTCGGCATTTTTATTGCTGTTTCGCGAACTGTGGTGGTCGTGGGCCAAAAAATTCTATGTGCCGCTCCTACGTTTTTCAATCATGGTATCAGCGCCTTGCCTTTCAGTATTTATGTTCCTTTATTCGGGCTGCGATAAGCTCTGGCTCTTTGATAGTGTCATTAGTTTTTGGCTTTTGTATTTGTTGACCGATCGTAAGCACCTCGTCGTGTCGAGTCTCGTTGGTATTGTGGTTGCGGTGTTGTGCTTTTTGGTCACGAATATGGATACGGCGCCTGATATTACAGCGCTTGGCAATTGGTCGATTGTGTCCCATATCGCAGCACTCACCGGCTTGTTAGTGCTCTTTAGAAAGCACGACAGCGAACAATATCTTTTCTTAAGCAGCAAGCTTGCGCACGAGGCAGCGCGTTCATTGTCGTCGCTATCGCTTTCGGCTGACTATTTGAAATCGCGACTTCCTGAGCTCATCAATGGCTACGAGTGGGCCCATGAGCATGGCTACAACAATAAAGGCATCAGTGCCGAGGCCATTTGCGATCTGAAAGATCTTCCGGATCGCTTGAATGAAATGGGCAAGAGAACCGCAAAGACGCTCGATTCGCTTTTGCGAAAGATCCGCACGCCGGAAACCGCGAGCGACGGCGACGTGTTGACTAATATTTATGACTGCATTCGCAAAGCGATAGCTGACCCATCGATTACCGCTGAGCAAAAAGCAAAAATCACCATATCGCTGAACAATCCGTTTATGTTTCGTGGCGAAGCCATGCATGTGACGCAGGCTATCATCAATGTTGTAGAAAATGCGCTTCATGCGATCAGCCTGCATGAAAACGGCGAAATCCGCATTTGGACCGAGGGGCGCACGCTTTACATCGAGGACAATGGCGTGGGTATTTCTAAAAAAGACCTGCCGAGCATCTTCGATGACAATTTTTCGACGAAGGGCACCTTTGGCGAGGGCCTGGCGCTTTGCAAACAAATCATGACGGAGCAAGGTGGCACGATTGATGCCGTGTCAGAAGAGGCCCGGTTTACCCGTATCGAGATGAGTTTTCCGCATATGCGCTTAGGCGCGTAAGGCGCTGTGGCGCACAATCGGGGCGATGCCGCCAAATCGCTGGTGCATCGCGCAAAAATTTCTTCATCGAGGTTTTGATTCGTCTTTCCTTTGAGGTATTAATTATTAACATAATTTGGGTTATGGGTTGTGTTATGCGTGTAGCGTTGTCGCTTATGTCGTCCGTTGTACCGACCCACTACTTACAATGAAATACCGCAATCCAACTATTTTCTCCGCGAAGCTTTTTCTCGTAACGGGCGTGTGCTGCATGTGCGCGGCGCCCCCACCTCATGTCGACGTAGATTTGCTTTTTCCAGCCATGCACCTACCCCAACGATTTGTTAACACTGCCGCGAGATTTTTCTTGGGGGCATTTATGCGTCGCACTCATCTCGCATCTTGGACCATGGTTCTGCTCCTCATGGCGATGTTCACCTCGTCATCGTCTGAAAATTTCCAAGGTGCACCAGTGACCCGCGCTACACGAATAGTTCGCATCGCCCTTTTGCCTATTTGTAATCCTGGGCTCTCATGCGATCCAACGTTACCCGCGACGATCAATAGAAGCTTTTTCCGCTCGTCATTTGGCGTTGCAAACTTTATTCACGACGTTTCGCGTAACAACACACGCATCGTTGGTACGACACTGCCGTGGCTTCGCGCAAAAAGACGGCTCCATAGCGCTGGTGATTTGATTGCGCAAAAAGATGAACTCCTAGCGCTCGCTCGGGTGGCGCTCACAAAGCGTGAGTTTGATGTCTACATTTTTTATCTCACGCTCGGGGGCTCGTCATTAGAGAGTGTCGAGGTCATGCGTGATGCAACCTTGCCTACCAAGACGTTTACGTTTCTAGTCAACACGCCGTTGATATCAATACCACTCAATCAAAAACCACATAGCACCATTGTACCATCGATCCCCTGGGCACTCGCGATACTCCGTACGCTCGGTGTGAATGGCACGAGCAATACACTGCATTGTGAGCCGCACAGCACCCTTGGGCAATGCACGGTGCAGCGCTCGCGCGATCCGTATTCAATTCTCGGCGACATGGCATTTTCTCTAGCTCCGCCTTCGTCGAGCACGCGTTCTATTCTGTCGCGTGACGTGTTACCTCTCGATATTGCAAATGACGGTAGCTATCGACTCGATGCAATGCACACGTCGAATCTGCTCGTCATCAATTTGAAAACGCCGCTTGTGCTCAATGCATCAACGCGTTTTGATCGCATTTATATCGAGCAAAGGCGCTTCTCCCATTTCGATCGACAACTACTTCGCACGCTCTCCAAAGAACTAAAGGGCCCGGCGCACAGGGTGCTTGCGTCCCACCAACAAGGCGCCTTTCTTTACCTTGGCTCTAGTGCGCGTCAACATGAATCAACGCTCTTAATCGATGCGAATCCACAAACAGCAAGTAGTAACCAATCAGGGCGTTCAGCTATACTCGCCGAGTTTTCTGACACGTCGCTTTTGCCTGGCAAAAAGTTCAAGCTATTTGAGACGCCGATTACCCTCGAAGTGACTGATCACAACGCCACCTCCATGACCATTAAGGTCGCGGGCCTTTCGCAATAACACATCGGCCGTTGTCATTTGCCATAATTCAGGGTATCCAATTGGGTGGGAGACTTGGTCGTTAGGGCAAACGATGGAAAAAAGTATTTTCAAAGAAGAAGAAAAGAGAAAGGTCGAAGTTGTCTTGCTAGGGCAAAGGCTTGCGCTCAAATCAAATCGCAGCGAATCCTATTTGCAAAAGCTTGCCAATTTTGTGGCCGACCAAATTGAAGAAGTTCGCAAGAGCTCGCGGAGCATTTCGAGCCATCAGAGTGTGCTGCTTATTGCACTCAAATTGGCTGACATGCTCAAACAGCGAGAAGACGAGCTCTTTGAACTCAAGGACATCATTCGCAAGAAAGCGACGCTTGCGCTTTCCGACGTGGAAACTGCACTGAGTGACCTAAAACTCAAGGCCGATATTGAGGAAGCGCCGGGCACCGAAGAGCGTCAATAACAGTTGGTTGTTTTGGAATGACAGTAGCTGCACAAAAGCAAGAGCTACGCCAAGCGATGAAGGCGGTTCTCAAAGAGCTGCATGCAACGCACAGGCAAGAAGGTGGCGACAGGCTGCGCGCGCATATAGCGTCGTGGCTTGACGAAGTCATGCCCAATGAGTCGCTTTCGGTCGGCCTTTTTTCAAGCCTTGCCGATGAAATCTCGACCCATGATGTAGACCTATATTTGTC
>CAZRSD010000058.1:0-9331 GCA_964602645.1 uncultured Myxococcales bacterium | reverse complement strand
GAAGATGTTGCGATATTCTTGAGGAATGATCGACGAATCGAGTGACGTATCCAAACTCAGCAGCTGCGATTTCGCAATGGTCAAATCAAACTTTCGCGAAGACAATGCTCCACCATAAATAATGCCAATAAAATCAGTGCGACGCTTCTCAGCAATACGCGAAATCTCCGTGACATAGCGCTGTTGATCATCGGCTGCGGCGATCAACTCGATATCGAGACCACAATCAGCAATGAGTTCGCTGAGATGATCAAAGACCTGCGTTTTATTTTGCCAACCGTTCAAATAGATTACTCCGTCGACAAATGCGCCAACAGTTTGGTCAAAGCGTTGTTCTACGCATGCAAAGTACTTCGACGAAAACGAAAGATCGATGTAGCGCAATTGCGATTGCGTAACAGAGATGAAGTCTACCGTGCGTGAGGTCATACCAACGACGACCGCGCCCATTTCTTGCCAGTTGCGAATGGCACTGAGCGTTGCGTGCTCTACGACGACTACGTTAACGCGCTCTTGCACGACTCTATCGATTTTACTGGCCACGGCATAGGCTTCATATTTCGCCGCACCTCGCTGACGCATGAGATTGACCATGGTGTAAAACCACGTCGGCGTGCCAACCAAGAGTGATGACATGAAAACGGTGTCATCCAAATCAAAAGCTATGAGGCGTCGTTCGATTTTAACTTTGGACCGGTCCACCGTATCAACGAATTCACTCATACGATCGCCGATCAAAATATCCGATCGTTTTTCTCTGAAAATAGATAGGGCCCACAATGCCAAAAGGCTGCAGACTAACACTACGCCACCAATTCGAACAGTGCGCGCCATCTATTTCTCGCCATCTACGGTATATATCGCGAGCAGCAATGCCATCAATTTTTTACTTGTTCAATCCCGCGCAAATTTCTCTTCTTTAGTTTTGTGATATATCGAGCCAATTGTTTTTTTGATAATGGCACGCGCGATCAATGAAGTGCAGTGTATAGGCAAATCTAGTTTTGCCCGAGGTGTTTCGATCACTGAAATGGGGTAATAGTCCATGTATGACGATAACGTCACCTGCTTTAGAGACGAGAGGTTGATAGTTCTTTTTGGGCCAATTAACGCGTTGCTCATGGGCAAAATGAAAGCCATGATCAGCCTTTTGAAAGCGATTTTTAAGCGGCCCTTGATGGCCTTGGGGCAAAGCCCACAAGCAGCCATTTTCAACCGTTGCATCTTCTAAAGCAAACCAAAGTCCGATCACCGAATTCGGTTCGGTGTAGAGAAAACTTGCGTCTTGATGCGGTGGCACTTCATCGCCGAATCGAGGCTGTTTGAAGATAAACATCGATTGCACAAGCTGGGTTTTTACGTGGCCGAGCTCTGCCATGAGCTCGTAGAATTTTTGCTGATGCGAAAACTTGCCGAAAACGGGACAACGATGATGGAGCGCATGGCCTACTTTATTGAGCTTTTGGAAATTAGTTTTTTGCGTTTTGGCTTGTTCGTTCTTGTCAAAAAAGAACGAAATTTTACTGGACGATTCGAGAAAGAAATCGTCCATTGACTGCCGGTCGCCTGTTTCAAAAATTTTGCTCTGGTCATTATGGCATTTTTGGTCGGTAAGTTCGCGCATACGAGTGACAAGACGCTCGCATTCGTGCGTGGAAACGTAATCTTTTAGATGGAGAAAACCATTCGCCAAATATTCTCTTTTCAAGGCGGACTCTTGCATTGCTCTTCCTCGTGCATCCTCTTTGTCAATAAAAGGGCTTTGTCGTTCTCATCTTGGTTGGTGAAAGGTCCCGTCGCGCATTGTTCTATTCAGGATTTGTGATAATAAAGCTTACCCTTAATAGATTTTTGTTTATTCGGATTTAAGACACCATGACCCAAAAGACGAAAAATATTCGCAATGTTGCCATCATAGCCCACGTCGATCACGGCAAAACCACCATGATTGATAACTTATTCCAGCAAGCTGGATTGTTTAAGGCGCACCAGCACGTTTCTGAACGGGTGATGGACTCGGGCGATATTGAAAAAGAACGCGGTATCACCATCACTGCTAAAAACGCGAGTTTCGATTGGAAAGACACGCAAATTAACATCATCGATACCCCTGGTCACGCTGACTTCGGTGGCGAAGTTGAGCGCGCCCTGTTCATGGCTGACGGCGCATTTCTTCTCGTTGATGCAGCTGAAGGACCTTTGCCACAAACACGCTTCGTGTTGCGCAAAGCATTTGAGCAAGGCTTGCACGTCGCTGTTGTTATCAACAAAGTCGACCGCCCCGATGCACGCATTGATGAAGTGGAAGAACAAGTAATGGAACTTTTCTTCGACCTCGCCGTCGACGAAAAGCAAACTCAATACACCACGATTTACGCGAGTGCCAAACAGGGTTGGGCCAGCCGCGACAAGGGTGTGAAGAAAGAAAGTCTCCACGACTTGCTCGATTTGATTGTCGACGAATTTCCATCGCCGCGTCTCAAGAGAGACGACGGTAAATTTAGAATGCTTGTCGCCAATCTTGTCTATTCAACCTTCTTGGGACAAGTTGCCATCGGTCGCATCGAATCAGGTTCGGTGAAACAAGGCCAGCGCGTCATATTGATCGACGAAGAAAATAAGCGCAACTCGTTTTCGGTGACGTCACTCGAAAGCTTTCACGGCCTTTCAACCAAAAAGTGTGAAGCGTTGAGCGCCGGTGAAATCGCCCTCGTAGCTGGTTTTGGTGCGCCAGAGATCGGCGATACCATCGCATCAGATGATGTCATTGAGCCATTGCCACGTATCAACGTTGACCCACCGTCGGTTGCGGTAAAAGTCTCCGTCAACACCTGCCCCTTTGCTGGCCAAGAAGGCGAATATTTGACGAGCCGCAAATTGGAAGAAGTGCTCAAGAAGGCTTGCCTCACTAATGTCGCGCTCGCCTATGAGCAAACGCAAAATCCCGAAGTATTTTTGCTCAAGGGCCGCGGTGAATTGCAAATCGTCATCTTGCTTGAAGAACTCCGCCGTCGCGGCTACGAATTGATGGTGGGAAGACCGGAAGTCATCCCTCACGTCAAAGATGGCGAAATGTTTGAAGCCGAAGATCAGATGGTCATCGACGTACCGGACAATTTCGTTGGTACCGTAACAGAACTCTTGTCTGAGCGGGGCGGCAAAATGGAATCTATGGCGGCACTCGAAGGCTCTCAGCGCGTGCGTATGGAGTTTGCAATTCCAGCACGTGGTATGATTGCACTGCGTTCGATTCTCCTGACGAAAACCAAGGGTGAAGCGATTTATTCAAGCTCGTTTAAGCGATGGATACCGTTTTTGGGCCAACGACTCTCTCGCGCAAACGGTGCGCTCGTCTCCGATAGAACGGGTGCTGCCACGGAATACGCGCTCTACAATTTACAAGATCGCGGTAAGCTCTTCGTCGGCGCCGGTACCAAAATTTATGAAGGCATGGTGTTTGGCGAAAATAATCGCGTCAACGATCTGACGGCAGATCCTACGCGCGAAAAGAAGCTCACCAACATGCGCGCTTCCGGTAAAGATGAATCGACCAAGCTGTCGGGCATTTATCCGTTCGATATCGACTCAGCGATTGAGTGGATTGACGACGATGAATGGGTTGAAGTAACACCTAAGAATATCCGCGTGCGCAAAGATGAACTTAAAACCAATCTGCGCAAAGTAATACGTAATATCTAAAGCTTAAAGCGCTGTAATGAAGAAATTAGATTGATGCGGTTTACGCATCAATTTTTTTCGTCCAAAGAAATCTTCCATTCGTTCTTAGGCGTTTACTAGGTGAATGCGTCGCCAAAGGAATTTCATGATGAATCGCGTCAAAAAGCGCCATATTGTTCTACTAAGCCTGCTTGCCGTATCGATTATCGCGAGCATCTTCTATTTGCGAAACGATCAAAATGGTAAATCATTCATCATCCGCACTTACGAGGAAGGCAAAGATTTTCAGGCCATCGTCAATCTCATTAACCTCAACAAATATTGGGTTGCGGAGAATCCAGAACTTTTCTCCGGCGAACGCATGTTGCTCACGCGTGCGCCCACGAGTGAGCCTGAACGAAAAGGCACCGTGCTCATCGACGTGGCCGAAGTTGAAAACCAAACGGCGGGCTTTATTTCGTACTATCGCAAAGCGGCCGAGCATGGCTACATTTGGGTACTTGCCGTCGACAAGAATTTTCGTGGACGTGGCATCGGCGAAGGTTTAGTGAGTCATGCACTTTCAGAGTTGAAGAAGCTTGGCGCAACCTATGTCACGCTGGGTACACGCACCGTAAACATTCCTGCTTTGGCGCTCTATAAGAAACTCGGTTTTGTCGAGACAAGTCGCGATGAAAAACGCGGCATGGTGATGCTGATCAAGCGTAATCTTTAAGGTTATTAATACGGCCACTGTCCAATATAGTTGCCCGGTGGATCGTAGTTGCAAACCCACAGCTCGAGGCGCCCCTCGCCATACCAACTCTCATTGTCGTCGCAGGTTATCACAGCGCAGCCAACTCGACGCGTTGAGTGCCACACCACTTGTGTGAAATGGCCGCATTGCTCTCCTGCGCGACAACTATTTTGACCATAGGAGTAGTCTTTACATTCGCCACTCCAACTTTTCACTACTTTTTCCGGCGAGCTCATATAAACGCCCAACGGCACGGCTGTGCTAATCCAGTTATACGCCAGGTTTTCCCCGTAAGATTTGCCCTCGGTAATCTTTTGATGCGAGCGATGTTTCATGCGGCACTGGTCTTTGGCCTTTTGGTGATCCGCCCAACGTTGCGCATAGGCGGCGAGCGATGAATCCCAACTCAGCTTTGGCAGCTGATAGATATCGCGAATCTTGTTATGCGCGTCGAGAAACCGCTTTTCAAGCTCGCCCAGATTCATGAGCGGTTTTACTTGGGCGAGATTGAGCACTTCGGTACACCGCGCCGTTGATGCGGTTGCTTGTTCATTGGCTGGCTTTCTGACGATGTCATTGTCGCGTGCTTCCCCATCGCCTTGACCAATAAGCCCGCACTGCGTTGCCAAAAGCATGTGCAGCAACATACTCAGAGAAGCGATCGTGCGCCAAACAACAGCCATCATAGCGTTAACCCACCATTGGTAACCACTGAGTATCTACCATTGGCCCATGAAAAACGCATTGGCCTCCGCCAGTCCAAAAAGCCAATGCCCGGTCATCATTCGCCCTGCATTTACGATTGCTTGCCGGGCGGAGCGCGGACGGGTCGTGAAACCGTCTTTGCTTCGACGCTTTCTGCGTGCGCACGTATGATTTGGTGGATTTTACTCTCGTAAAAATCGAGGATGATCGCGCGCAACTCTTGATCGCGACTGATCTTTTCTATTTGAAAATAGGCATACATAAAGAAGCCAAACGTCTTTAAGCCTTGCAAAAAATTTTTAAAGAGTTCAGTCGGCAAACCATAGGCGCGCTGGAATTCGTTAAGCGTTCGCAAATACCGCACCACGGTAAACCAGGTCGTCTGGTTTAAATAAGTCCGCAAGAGATGATGCCAGGTTTCGATTTCACTGTCTTTCACGTTGAACGTGCGTTCTTCGTCGTAGATTTTGCCAAACACGACATTCTCATCGAATCTACCGGAAATCTTGTCAAACAAAACATGGTCTTCAGTCAGCTTGAGGAGCTGAGTTTTTAACGGACCATTTTTTAAAAATCGATAGGCTTGATGCTTAAGCATGTGCTTTTCACGTTCCTGGTCGACAAAAACGTGAAAACGCCGGCCCGCTTCAAATGAATTTGGTGCAGCAAGCACATGGTCCAAACCTTCGCCTTCTAATTTGTGCGTTGTGGTTCGGCCTATGTTCGTGATGTATCGAATATCAGGAAAATTCGTGCCGGCCAAAAATGCTTGATGATCGGCAATATCGACGGTGCCGCTTTCTAAAAGCGCCAAAGCACAAAAGATATGTCCTACGGGAGCGGCCACAAAAATCCTGCACGGTTAAAGCCGACGACGAAACTGCTAATGTCGGCCGTTCTTTGCTCTTATACACATCCGCGATGGGAGTCAAAGGCTAATTGTTATATGGCACGCATGCGCAATTTTGTTTTGCGCATCGCGCATTTTCTCGGCACCAACGACGAAAACCGACGCCAAATAGATGCTCATTCGCATAAGGTAAATTTGCCAGGCAATGCACGGGTCTCGTAATATAGCCTCATGCATAGAATCCCGGGGGCGCTGTGGTCGCGATTTCTCAATCATCTTTCAACGGACAGGAAAAAGAAGCTCTGCTCATCATGTTTGGACCGGTGTGGCGCAAAAGATTCTGGCCTCTCGATGGGCTAAAAGGTCGACCAAGTATCGCCGACTGCTTAGATTTTGCGCTCAGAAAAAGAAGTTCCAAGGCCAAAGAAGATCTCGTCGATTACGTTGAAAACTATCTGACCGACATGGCACGTCGCTGCGAACAAAGCGCACGCGATGATTAAATTGAATTTGCGCTGCCCCCTTATTTTTGCTCTTTGCTCTGCTACCTCTCGCATGAACTCTTTTATCTGCCGGAGTCAGTGGTAAAGCCAAATCTACGGTCCCTACAAATCAAAAGAAGATTGCGCCCTACACACTGCGACAACATCGAAATAAGAGCACTATCATGGCTATCGATTACGATCTGATTCAGCATCTTTCTTTACGTGAACCAAAAACGCTGCTGCAGCGCTTTGCCAAACTCGTCGAAGAATCGGGCGAGCTTGCACAGGAGATCCTCATCGAACAAAATGCGTCGGGCTTTCAACACAAGCAACGAGGCGACGATGGCATCGCTGGTGAAGCGGTTGATGTGCTTTTGGTGTGTTTGTCCATCTTCTTTAAGAACGGCGGCGACATGCAAGAGCTTGAGCACCACGTCACCCGAAAATGTCACAAATGGCAAACGTGGCAAAAAGTCGACGATAACGAGTAGCCGGGCGATGTCGGCCCCATGGAACAGCAAAACTAAATGCTCTTCTTACACAAATAAAAATCGAGCCTTTCATAAGGCGCATTTTCACGTTCTTTGAGCTCGGCCACGCTCTTCGGTGGCGGCCAAGGCCGTGATTAAGCGCTTCACCTCGTATGTGCTTCTGCCGATATTAAGTGGATAATAAATTACCGAGCAAATCGTATGATCCGGGTCAATGACAAAGAGTGCTCTCACTGTCACCGTCTCCGATTCATTGGGGTGAATCATGCCGTAAGCTCAGCAACGGTTGCTTTGACATCGGCGATCATCGGAAATGGCAATTCAACGTCGAGAATGCGACGCAGATTTTCAATCATGCAAGATGGCTGTGAATAGAATCGATCGATAGGCGATCAACTTCACATTCTTGCTTTCAAAGAAAGCTTTCTCTTTGGCGAACTCCGTCAACTCCATGGAGCACACCGGGGTGAAATCCGCAGGATGTGAAAACAAGATCTATTCTTCGAGGTCTTTTGGTTGACGCTTTTCAAGAATGTGATCGATCGAAAGGCGACCACTGCCATAAATTGCAAAAGTGACCAACAACACCAAAACGAGAATGACGAATTCTAAATTTTGCTCTTTGGTGAATAAGCCTTGCTGAAAGTGTACGAAGAAGATCGCGCCGAGCAAAATCGGAATTTGAATAACGGCTGCCGCGCGTGAAATCAGACCTATGGCGAGGAGAAGGCCGCCCGCTATATGAACAACGGCGATAACATGCATGCTGAGGAATTGAAAAAACGGAATGGTGACTATTGCCATGTATTCATCAGCCTGCTCGCGATTGAGCATAAACTGAACGCCTTTCACCAATAATGCGATACCCAAATAAATGCGCAGAACTTCTATCGCCATTTCGCGATTTTCTTTAAACCATTGCATGCTCGCCCCCAACCCTCGCCCTTTCATGTCGCTTTCACTCCATTATTTTAGTAGGTCCGCATGAGATTGCCATTTTCCGGTTAACAGGGTTCCCTGAAAGTTCGCGCACCAAACAAAAAGCCGCGGCACAACCACGGACTAAAAATTTGGTGACAACCTCGACGTAAACGAGGTCTCTACATGAAGTTTTTCTTAAACAACGCAGCACCTTCTTTAGTTAAGAGATAGGTCTTCGTACGTTTTTGTTGGCCAACTTGGCGAACCAACGTCGCGTTGCCGTAAACGACACGAGAGATATTGATGGGATATAATTCGATAGCACATGCGCGATACAAAAGTGCGCTCACGTCATGAACCGAAATGCCATCGCCGATATTTGCACGCTCAGCATGACCAAGTGCCCAAATCAAATAGGCTAGGCTGGTCTTGCCATCGAGGGTATCTTCGCGCTTCACCAAACGTGAACCGTCGGACTTCAGCATATTCAAAATGGTATCAGCTTTTGTCGAGCAGATTTCTTTTGCAGGCTTGATGGAGCTCTTGCGTGGCTTCTTGCTTTTGCCTGTCGCACCGTTGGTCGATGATGATGCAATTTTACTGCTGCCATTGATTGAACCAGCTTCGCTGCTGCGGCTGCGAATTTTTTGCCATTGATATTCGACGACACC
This sequence comes from uncultured Myxococcales bacterium, assembly GCA_964602645.1. Taxonomy (GTDB): domain Bacteria; phylum Myxococcota; class UBA727; order UBA727; family JABDBI01. The sequence goes on along the minus strand of CAZRSD010000058.1, from coordinate 794 downwards.
AAGGGCCGTTTGTTTCACGCTGCGTACGTAGTTGCTCACGGTTTCCGTGTTGAGATTGTTTTTGAGGCGTTCTTTGGTCTCGTATGCCTGCGTGAGAGTCTTAAGCGCAAAACCTAAAAGTTGCTCCCTGAGCATGATCTTCTCCGATTCAAAAAAAGGGCCTTCGACTGTAAAACGCTGTAGTTTATGCAGCACAAGGTCGTCGTTCCCTACTGGCTTAAATCACCTTTTGCAACGGAGTTATCACTAACGTCCTGGAGATTCTCCGTACAGAACGCGATGCAATTGCAGCTGAAATCTGACACGGAGCTTGTCAGCGAGGATCCAATCGACGAGGTCTTTCGGATCAAGACGGGCGACTACCGGAGAAAACAAGATGTGGGTACGACGGTAAAGGTCGTATCGATCGCAAATCTCTTTAGCAAAGCAATAGTCTTCGAAGTTTGAGATGACAAATTTGACCTCACAACCTTCCCAAAGGATTTCGAGATTGCGATAGACATTGCTCTTGCTCTCTAGCGACGAGGGTGTTTTAACATCGACGATAAGCTTGACGTTTTTGTTCACGTTGCTGATGTTCACTGCACCTGACGTCTCGCACAAAACTGTGTAGTTATTTTGAACGAGGCGATCAAACAACTCAAATACTGGCGGCTGCAACAACGGTTCGCCACCGGTGATTTCAACAACGTCGATGCCATAGCTCGCCACCCGTGCAAGGATCTCTCGAACGCTCTGCTCGGTGCCGGCAAAAAATGCATGTTCCGTGTCGCAATAGGAGCAACGCAAATGGC
>CAZRSD010000057.1:7607-9616 GCA_964602645.1 uncultured Myxococcales bacterium | reverse complement strand
CGGTGTATCCGTATCCAACGACACTCGAAGATGTCTTTACCGTCATTCATCAGTCTTTGCTCGTTGTCATTGGTGCGCTCAATAAAGAAGCAGGGGCCGACAAGATTGGACTTCCGGATTTATTACAATCGGTACATGGGAACATCATGACCATAAATCGGTCCCGCTCGTCGCAAATGGGTGGGGGTATGATGTTGCTTGGCACAACCATCAGCCCATCAGAAATTGAGCTGCTCTATAATTTCCCGCTCCAAAACCACAGCATGCAAATGAGCGCGCGCTATATAAAGCCGACTGATAGCGTTGAAGTGGGCGTTCGCTTTTTCGGCCATGCGGCCGAGCGATGGGTTAATATAGGCACCTATGTGGAATTACTTATGCAGCTTGGCAAATTGCGCGCGAGTAAGTTGAAAGTGCGCGAGACCGGCGTCGAATTTGTTATTGCGCTCGATAAAGGTGACAAACTTCATGACGTCTTCAAGGTGATTCAAAATTGCGTCGACATGACCTTTGGTATCAATGAGATCAACATGCAAGAACTTGTTGCAGAAGTTTCTCAAGAGCGTCTCGCTACGGTTGCTTTAGCGATTATCGATAGAGTGGGTGGTAGTGTTATTAATTCGATGCCATGGATTCTTGACCTCACCGTTGAGACTTTTGATAATGAAAAGGGATGGCGGCTCGCGACGAAAATTCTAAACAATATGGTCGGCATTCATGGCGGTAGCGATCGAGATTACTCGCTCTTTAAATTGTTTGAGATGGTAGTCGCGCGGCCTGAAGGGCAACCCTATTTCGGCGCCATTGCGACCAAGCTTCTTTCGATGTGGCAAAATGTCAAGTGGGATGAGCCTAAGAAGACTCGTCTTCTAGCGATCGTGCATAAGCTTGATAAAGCGGTCGACGACAACGCGGTTTCGCTCATGAGACGTCTTGAAAGCGCTCTACATCGAGCATTCAGTCCAGCACCGATGCGCATTTTTCACGAGAAGCACGAAAATGTGCAACGGAAATTCTTCGGGTCATTTCTTGAGCAGGGCGCGCGAGCAGTTGAGGTAATCTGTCGCGATGATGGCCCCCCGTGCACGCTTGCTGTAACCGATTTTCACATGAATCGAAGTTTGTCAGACCGTCAAATCATAGCCATTAGATATTTAGGCTTTACCCATGGGTTTGTCGTTGAAAAAGCCTTAGCGGATAGTATGACGATGATCGCAAGCTTTCGCATGCGTTTTGACGAGACTTTGCAACAATCAGTTCTCGATCAAATAATGCAAGTCTTTAATGAGACGAATTTTGACGATAGGTACCGCGAGTTTTTTACTTCTTTGGAACGTGAGCCAGAAAAAATCGCACGGTTTGTGCAGCACATCAAGAATACCATAGGATTTAAGGCTTTTGAGCATAATCCTGAGTTGCTTGCGTTCATGCCGATATTGGTAGGCTCGACCGAAGGCAGCACGCTAATCGATGATGTTCTTGTGCAGGAAGTGAACCCCCAGCATCTTCTTGAGCGCATCATCAGCAAATACAATACCGGCGACAGGCTGAGCCAAACAAATGTGGAAGCTTTGATCGACCGCATCGCCAAGGGCAGTAAAGATGATCCAAGGCACATGACGCTCAAGGCTTATCTGATTCCGCAACTCTTGAACAATGACACCATCAGGAATGCCGACGTGATCGCTGCGAATCTGCTGCAGGAACAGATAGCCATAGCGACGATGCCAAAACTCATCGAAGTACTAACTCAAAGTACGCTCTTTAACCAGAAGCCTGAAATTGGCTTAACGATCCTTAGGCAAATTTTTTCGCTCGCAGAGAGTATAGGGCTTAAAAAAGCAGCGACTGAAGCCATCTTGTCTCATCATAGTTTATGGCGAATTCAAAATGCCATCATGCACGGAACGCCTGAACAGAAGATTTTGGCAATGAGCCTGCTGCGCGCACTCATTGCCATTCGACCAGATGGAGAGCGGCTTCAGGAGATAATGCGTTGGTTCATTTCG
>CAZRSD010000057.1:0-7597 GCA_964602645.1 uncultured Myxococcales bacterium | reverse complement strand
AAAAATGAAGATGATTATAAACCCATCATCCAAGAACTCATCGCTATTGCGAAAGAAAAACAATACAAAGACCACATGATGACACAAGATGCGCTCAGGTTGCTGACTGAGCAATGATGCAGCGTTCATTGAAGACGTGGTGACGCACTAGGAAAATTAATTAAAAGCAAATAGAAATACGCGCATGTATGCGCTTCTCGTAATGCAACGTGCGCATGAGTATGGCGGTTTTTTGAAGCATTAACGAATCAAATTTAAACTTGACCTGTATTAAAAAGGTTTGGTGAGCAAGAATTATGCGGCAAATCCTATTGGCGGTGTTTTTCCTAATTGCGGCAGTTTGCGGCCACACTGACGATGACTTGTTAACCGACGGTCAGCCAGAAGAAGTGGCGATGGAATTAGACCCAGATTTTCAGGATGACTTCGATAGCGGTAGCGTAAGTGGCGGCGAAAATGTCTCAGGTACGCCAGGCCTCGTCATCGCCGATTCGTACTACCTGTTTAGCAGTCGCGACTTGTCGCGTCGTGATAAATCGCTATCGCTTTTGGGCGGCAGCGAAACGATTGCGTCGATGCATCACTTCCTCGTCTTTCCTCAAGGACGCTTTGAGTTCATGAAATTCTATGGCCACCTCGGCGTGCCCCTACGCTTTCCCGTGTACGATAGCCCAGGCACCGGTATGCGTGGCTTTAGAAGCCGTGGCTTCGTGTCAGGCGAAACCTTTATTACGCCACGGCGACAAGACTTTCGTGATTTCTTCGACGTGCAACGCGTGTTTCGCCACATGGAATTGAATGAAGAGAAAGAAGACTATTATTTTCGCTTAAGCCGCATCAATGCATTGACCATGGGCCAAGGTGAGCTCTTGAGAAATCTCACGCCGGATGGGCTCTATGATCACGACGTCGCGTTTTTGACGGGCCATGTCAATTTTCAAAATGGACGCGTGAGTGGATTTATTGGTCCACTCTTTAAGACCCACATGTTTGGCCTCGCAGCGCGTATGACGCCGCTTGCTACACTCGATGTTCACCCGATGGTGCGCGATCTTAATTTTGAACTAACGTACATGAATGACTTCATGGCGCCAAACCAAGCGAAACAACAAGACGGTGCCTATCTTCTCGACAGCGAGCGTCGCCTCGTCGATCGCCAAACGGGCACTGTGCAAGGCTTTACCCTCGGCGTTGCAAGCGAATATTTTGCGCAACCGTGGTTATCGCTTAAACCCTATACATCGATGGGCAATTTGTGGCTCTCAGGCCTAAAAGATGGTGAGCGCGATTTGAATCTTCGCTACGGCGCAGGCTTTCATTTAGGACACGACGCTACGGTCCATTTTTTTCCGGGCACCAAAAAATCGGTGTTGGTGTTTAAAACCGAAGGTCGCTTGTTCTCGAAGCGCTATTGGCCTGGCTATTTCGGCTCAACCTATTTAATTGATCGCAACGTCATCAATGAACCGGGCAACACAAGCATCAGTGCTCAACCCGTCACAAAGTCCGAATACCTCGGTCGCATGCAGGACGATTACTATCGCTACGGTTATCTCTTCGAGCTTGGCTATTCCTATGACAAGGTTATTTCCGGTGTCCTCGGTTACGAAAATGCGCGGAGTTTTTTGCTCAATCGACAAATCGACCCAATGCGAAAATTGCACTTCATGCTGAGCTTTCTCGGCCTCGACGTGATTAAGTTTCATTTAGGTATGCAGGCAACAGCGCTTGCAGAAATGAAAGAACTCTTTGATTTCGAAAAAAGTCGTGCGTTATTATCTTTGAGAGGGCAACTTAAGCTCGCGCCGTTTTTGTATTTCGATGCGTGGGCGAAGCATTCATTTGGTATAAATGATATGTTTACACCGACGGATGCTGATGATGATAATGCGATATGGCTTTCGAATCAGGCTGAAACAAAAAGTTTGAACTTTGGCTTGGGGCTTGAATTTGCCATGACGTTCTAAGGGTTTTCTAGGGGGGCGCGTGAGTTATTCGGAATCACTTTTAGGAGTCATTTCGTCGTTACAAGACAAAAAGGAATATGAAAATCAGCACTGGGAAGGGTCGTTTGAAGACTACTTAAAGATTGTGCGCGAAGAGCCCAAGGTCACGCGCACGTCGTTCCAGCGGCTTTATGACATGATCATGGGCTTTGGTCGCAAAGAATATATCGATTCGAAAAAGCGACTCGTGCATTACAATTTCTTTGACGATCCGATCGAGAATGGAAAAGATGCTATCTTTGGCCTCGACATTCCGCTCATGCGGCTCGTTAATGTCATTAAGAGCGCCGCTCTTGGCTATGGCACTGAGCGACGCGTCATCTTGTTGCATGGCCCGGTCGGCTCGTCTAAGTCGACGATAGCGCGCTTGCTTAAGAAGGGTATCGAGCACTATTCGCGTACGTCCGATGGTAAACTCTATACGTTTGCGTGGCACTTGCCAAAAGAGCTGCATCACATCAGTGGTGGCAGCGACGTGATTTTGGATCCGCTCCACGAAGAGCCACTTAAACTCTTGCCGTATGAGATTCGCGAAAAGGCGATCGCCAGTTTGAAACTCGGCAGTGATCAATATCCGATTCGCATCAAAGGCGAGCTCAATCCGGCGAGCCGTCATATCTTTCGCTTACTCATGGAGCATTACAAAGGTGATCTCAGTCGCGTGCTCTCGCATGTGCGCGTGCGCAGACTTCTCCTTAGCGAAAAGGATCGCATCGGTGTTGGCACATTCCAACCAAAAGACGAAAAGAACCAAGACTCGACGGAACTTACTGGCGATATCAACTATCGCAAAATAGCAGAGTTTGGATCTGACTCCGACCCGCGCGCGTTTAATTTCGATGGTGAGTTTTGCGTGGCCAATCGCGGCATCATCGAATTTATCGAAATCCTCAAACTCGACGTTGCGTTTCTGTATGATTTACTTGGCGCAACCCAAGAACATAAAATCAAGCCGAAGAAATTTGCCCAGACCGATATCGATGAAGTCATCATCGGTCACACCAACGAGGCCGAGTATCGCAAGCTCCTCGCCAACGAATACATGGAAGCGCTGCGCGATCGTACAGTGAAGATCGACGTGCCCTATATCACCAAGGTGCGTGAAGAAATGCGCATCTATCAGCGCGACTACAACAACAAGATCATTCGCGGCAAACATATCGCGCCGCACACGGTCACGATGGCATCGTTGTGGGCAGTGCTGACGCGGCTTGAGCCACCGAAAGGCTATAACCTCACGTTATTGCAAAAGCTCAAACTTTACGATGGCAAAACGCTTGCTGGCTTCACGGAAGACAGCGTAAAGGAGCTTCGCAAACAAGCGGTGCGTGAAGGGATGGACGGCATTTCGCCGCGCTATGTACAGGATAAAATCTCAAATGCACTGGTTAGCGACATGAGTCAGACGAGCATTAATCCGTTTATCGTGCTCAATGAGCTCGAAGCGGGGCTCAAGACGCACTCGCTCATCACCAACGATGAAGAGCGCAAACGCTATCTCGATCTTTTGCAGGTCGTGCGGCAAGAATACGAAGACGTCGTCAAAAACGAAGTGCAACGCGCAATCGCCGCGGATGAGGATGGGATCGGCAAGCTGTGCGGTAACTACGTGGACAACGTCAAGGCCTATACGCAAAAGGAACGTGTGCGCAACAAATACACCGGGCAAGATGAAGAGCCCGATGAAAGACTCATGCGTTCAGTCGAAGATAAGATCGATATTCCCGAGAGTCGCAAAGATGATTTCCGTCGTGAGATCATGAACTACATCGGCGCGCTTGCGGTAGAAGGAAAGAAATTCGACTATCGTACCAATGAGCGTTTGCAAAAGGCGCTTGAACTCAAACTCTTTGAAGATCAAAAAGACACGATTAAGATCACGACTATGGTGTCAAACGTGGTGGACCGCGACACGCAGGAAAAGATCGACATCGTCAAACAGCGTTTGATTAAGAACTATGGCTACAATGAAGAGAGCGCGACCGACGTGCTAAACTTTGTTGCCAGCATCTTTGCGCGCGGTGACGTGCGGCAAGAGTAGGAGTTCGCATTGGGGCTGCGTATTCACAATGATCATTCGCGGTTCAATGATGTGGTCAGAGGGCGAATCAAAAATAATCTCAAAGATTACATCAAAAACGGCGAATTTATTTCTAAGCAGGGCAACGAGAAAATCTCGGTGCCCCTTACGCGCGTCGACTTGCCGCATTTTCGCTATTCCGACAAGAGTCAAGGTGGTGTAGGGCAAGGGCAAGGGCAGAAAGGCGATAGTCTCGGGCAGAAGGACAAGACAAAAGCGGCTAACAACAAGAAGGCAGGTTCTGATACGGCGGAACACGCGCTTGAAGTTGAAGTATCACTCAGTGATCTTGCCGACATGCTCGGCGAGGAACTCAAATTGCCGAGCATCGAAAAGCGCGGCAACGATCGCATTCGCACTGAAACGATGCACTACACCGGTATTCATACCTCAGGCCCAAATGCGCTCAGGCACTTTAAGCGCTCGTACAAAAATGCGCTCAAGCGACAAATCGCCATGGGCATCTACGACGTGAAAAATCCGGTCATTATTCCGATCAAAGAAGATATGCGCTACCGGAGTTTTCGCCGAACGATCAGGCCGGAAGCAAATGCCGTCATCATCTACATGATGGACGTATCGGGATCGATGGGTGATGAGCAAAAGGAAATTGTTCGTATCGAAAGTTTTTGGATCGATACCTGGCTTCGTCGGCATTATGATGGCATCGAATGTCGCTACATCATTCACGACGCGATGGCGAAAGAAGTTGACCGCAACACCTTTTTTCATACGCGTGAATCTGGCGGCACGATGATAAGCTCAGCGTATCGCTTGTGCGCTGACATTATCAAATCGGATTATCCTTCGAATTTTTGGAATATCTATCCGTTTCATTTCTCCGACGGCGATAACTGGTCGGTCGACGATACGCGCTTGTGTGTAGGGCTTTTAAAGAAGCGCATTTTGCCGCTTGTGAATCAGTTTAGCTACGGGCAAGTTGAATCGCCTTATGGCTCGGGGCAGTTTATTAAAGATCTGCGTGAGCAACTGAAGAACTGTGACAAGCTCGCTTTGTCTGAAGTGAAAGATAAAGACGGAATTTATCATTCGATCCGAGATTTTTTGGCCCATGGAAAATAAACCTCGTCGTCGATGAAAGGATAGTTTCATGCCAAAGCCACTTTCGAGTGATCTGCGCGACTTACAATTGCGCGTTGAAACCGTCTCCAAACAATTAGGTCTTGATGGTTTTGAATGCATCTATGAGGTGCTCGATTACGACGAGATCAACATGGTTGCAGCTTACAGCGGCTTTCCGGTGCGCTATCCGCATTGGCGCTTCGGCATGGAATATGACCGCCTCAAAAAAAGTCATGAGTACGGTCTCAATAAAATCTATGAAATGGTTATCAATAACGACCCGTGCTACGCCTATTTGCTTGAGAGCAATTCGTTTGTCGATCAAAAGCTCGTGATGTGTCATGTGGCCGGGCATAACGACTTCTTCAAGAACAATTTTGCCTTTGCCCACACCAACAGGACCATGATCAACGAAATGGCGAATCATGCATCGCGCATTCGTCATTATATGGATTGGCATGGCGTGAATTTAGTCGAGTCCTTTATCGACAATGCGCTTTGCTTGGAAAATCTCATCGACATAAATGCGCCCTACATTGTGAGAGGCCACAACGGCAAAGATGAGCAGGAGCTGCGAGACGATCGCGAAATTAACATCGCGCGTATTCCGTCGACGCACGAGTACATGGAAGACTATCTAAATCCGGACAGCTTCATCAAGCAACAAAGGAAGCGCATCAAAGAAGAGCAAGAAAAGAAGGCACAACGCTTTCCGCAAAATCCTGAACGCGATGTGCTCGGCTTTTTGCTTGACTACGCGCCACTTAAGAGCTGGCAAGTTGATGTCCTCGATATCATTCGGGAGGAGGCCTATTATTTTGCGCCGCAAGCGATGACGAAGATCATGAACGAGGGCTGGGCATCGTATTGGCACGCCAAGCTCATGTCTGAGCGCATCATGGATTCATCAGAGCTTATCGATTTCGCCGATCGTCACGCAGCGGTAATGGCGACGTCGCCACAAAATCTCAACCCGTACAAACTAGGGCTTGAACTATATCGAGACATCGAACAGCGATGGAATAAGGGGCAGTTCGGCTCCGATTGGGAGCGTTGCGACGATATGGCAGAGAAGCGCCGGTGGAACAAAGACACGAATCTTGGGCACGAGAAGCTCTTTCAAGTTCGCAAAATCTACAACGACCTCATGTTTATCGATGAGTTTTTGACCATAGATTTTTGTCGACTTCATGGCCTCTTCACCTACGCCTTTGATAAGCGTAAGCAGCAATTTGTGATCGAATCGCGCGATTTTAAGGCGATCAAGAGCAAACTTCTCGCAAGCCTCACCAATCTTGGGCACCCACATATTCAAGTTGTGAACGGCAATTATGAAAATCGTTCTGAGCTGTTGCTCGAGCATGTCTATGATGGCGTGCCGCTTGATGTGGCCTTTGCAAAAGAAACGCTGAAGAGCCTCGCGCGTATATGGACGAGACCTGCGCACATCATCACACGTATCGATGATCGCACCATTTGTTTGTCTCACGACGGTGAAAACTACAAAGAAAATATTCTTGGCTCGCAAATCTAAAGTGAACAATACTGTCACAATTCGCGTCTAAGCTTTATGAGAGCAAAGGGGCGTTATGAAAATTATCGTGCTAGCAAGCTTACTCGCGATTTTCTCATTATTGTCCGTGGCATCAGCATCTGAGATGCGTTTTGCCGTGTGGTATGGAATCAAAAATACGGCGAATGACCTCGACGATTACAAAATTCCGCTCGAGTCTTTGGTACCATAACGCAAAACTATTCCTTCTTCTTTTTCTCACGAAGCTTGTCACATTCAGAAGTGCTCAAGATGCTTCCTTCGGTTGCCTATCGATAAACAAGATGCCGCGAATATGATCAACTTCATGCTGAATAATCCGTGCTAAAAAGCCTTCGGCTTCTTGATCGCGCTTCGAGAGTGGAACGCAAATAGCTTTGGTTGGCGTACGTAAGATGTGCCTATCTTTGAGCGGCCGCTTTTCGTCGTTGATCACCACATACGAAGGGGGGTCGATAATTTTCATGGTAGGTGTTTGCCTCATGGTTGTGCATGAGATAAGGGACATGAGGACTATCGGTACGAATATTCTATTCATTGCTACATTTCTTAAAGCATATCAAAGAGTTTTAAGAGCCAAATCTGGCGTCAAGCGCGAAGAAAGCGAGGAAAATTTCGTACTGCAAAGGTGGTTAGATGTCGTTAAGTTGGCGCGCATCAGATTTTCTGTAGGCTAAAAACCTACAGCAAGCTCACGATGTTCTTCGGCGCGAACGTTAAACGATTATTGCAGCGTAATAAGGAAGCGTAGATGAAGTGGCTCTCGTATCATTTTACCCTCGCTTTGGTGAGCACCTTGCTTGTGCTTGGCCTCGGCTGCGGTAACGATACGGACCGCGCAGGTGACGCCCAGCTCGAAGGGGCGGAGGTCGATGA
>CAZRSD010000056.1:0-9630 GCA_964602645.1 uncultured Myxococcales bacterium | reverse complement strand
TAGGTTTTCACGCTTAATGCAAATATTTTCGCGGAATTCTGTCGTTGAAAAGACAAAGCACTTCATAGGGTATTGTCTCGCAGATCGTCGCTATTTCCTGGACTGAAATAGATTGATTACCTTGCGTACCGATCAACACAACCTCATCACCAACATAGACAGAATCATCGCCAATATCGACCATAAATTGATCCATACAGACAGTTCCTACGATAGGATAACGTTGGCCATTGATAAGAACGGCACCGCGATTTGATAGCGAGCGGCGATACCCGTCGCCATAGCCAACCGGCACCGTCACCACGCGCGTGCGCTTGTTCGCGCAGTGCGTGTGCCCGTAGCTGATGCCCTCGCCCTCTTCGACAAATTTGAAATAAGAAACGCGTGCCTTGAGCGAAAAGCATGGCGCGATACCATCGAAAGCCGCGACTTCACCAGCACGATACCCAAAGCACAATAAGGCTGGGCGAACCATATCGAAATAACTAGACGGCAAATACTGTGTCGCCGAGGAATTGGCGAGGTGACGAAGAAGCTTGGCGTCGTTGAAAGGCTCATCGGCGAGCATGGCGGAAAATTCGTGGATTTGCCTAAGCGCCGTCTCATCATGCGGCGAATTGCCGGTGGCGAGATGGGAATAAATACCCACCACGTGAAACCACGCATTGGCCTTAAGCTCAGCGTACAGTTGCCGCGCCGTATCCACGCGCATGCCGGTGCGACGCATACCGGTGTCCACTTCTAAATGCACACGAGCAACTTTTTGAAAGCGCTCACACCACGTTGCAACGAAACGCGCCTTATATGGCGAACTCAAGGTGAACTCGAGTTCGTAGTTGAGCAAGGCTTCGATTTGATCTTCGTGAATCGCGCCGAGCACAATGATCGGCGTGGGTATGCCCGCCTCGCGAAGGTGCATCGCTTCTTGCACATGCGCCACCGCCAGATAGTCGACATTCGACTCGGCTGCAGCGGTTGCGATAGCAACAAGACCATGACCATAGGCATTGGCCTTGATAGGCAAACAAAGGCGTACGTCGCCAATCGCTCTTTTTACTATCGCGATGTTCTTTTTAAACTGCGTGAGGTCTATTTCTATCCAGGCTGGGTGCATATACTTGTTGTGCCGTTATAATTTTTTAATTCGTTCAAGCGATACGTTAAGCGCTTCGCCTTCGATGGAAATCTGCTCGGTATCAATGGCAATATCCGTGGCTTCGCCCACGAACAAGCGATCTGCCAAGAGTTCGGCGGCGAGATAGATCTCGTGATGCCGAAGCGCGCGCGAAAGACTGACACTGTCGGTATACAGTTTCAAATCGATACGATCAGTGACATGCAGATCTTTTTCTTTGCGCAGGCGTTGCAATTGACTGAGCGTTTCGCGCATGAGGCCTTCATCCACAAGATCGGCATCAAGCTCGGTATCGAGCGCGACGGTCAAATGTCCTTCCGTCATCACCACGACGTCATCAAGCGCCTCGCGCACGATGACGACATCTTCAGCGGTAAGGGCGTAGCCAGCGACCGTGACTTCGCCACCCTCATCGAGCCTACGAATTTCTTCGCGCGTAAATGCGGCAATCGCCTTGCCGACGGTGCCCATGTCTTTACCAAGCTTCGGTCCGAGCGTACGGAAATTTGGCTTGGTGGTGATGCGACAGAGCGAGTCTTCCTCAGGCAAAATCACGAGGACACGAACGTTTAATTCCGACGTGATGAGTTCCTCATGCGTCGTCAGCGCGAGAACGCTATCGGCATCATGCGTCACCACCGTGATGCTCTTGAGCGGTTGGCGCGTCTTCAAGCGATGCTTCTCCCGCAGCGCCCGACCCATGGCGACGACCGTGCGCACGAGCTCAGTATGACGCTCGAGCACATCGTCAATTTTCGCAGGGTCGGCAACAGGAAAACCACAAAGATGGATGCTGTCTTCTTCTTTGCTCGCCATCCCTGCGCTGACCACCAGATTTTGGTACATCGATTCGCTCACGAAGGGCAAAATTGGCGCAAGCACCTTGGCAAACGTCGTCAACACGTCATAGAGCGTCGCGTATGCCGCAAGCTTATCCATGCGCTCATCATGGTCTTGTGCGTTTTTCCAAAAACGTCGTCGTGAGCGGCGGATATACCAGTTGGTGAGATCTTCGATGAACGACAGCGTCGGCGGGATGGTTTTGTAGAGATAGTAGCCATCCATCTCAGTGTTGATGCTGCCGATCAATGACTGCAGTTTAGAGATAATCCATCGATCAAGTTCACTGCGATCCGCGAGCACCGGCGCCCGATCAAGGTCGCGCTGAGGGTCAAAATCGTCGATGGTTGCATACTGCACAAAAAACGACCACGAATTCCACAGCGGCAACATCACCGCGCGCACAACATCCTTGATGCCTTGCTCGTTGAACTGCAAAGGCTCACCGCGCACAACCGGCGAACCAACGAGATAGCAGCGTACCGAATCGGAGCCGTATTCGTTGATGACATCTTCCGGATCGGGATAGTTTTTCTTGGACTTGCTCATTTTTGAACCGTCTGATGCGAGCACCATGCCGTTTACAACGACATTCTTAAAAGGCGGCTTATCGAAAAGCGCGGTTGCAAGCACTACAAGCGTATAAAACCAGCCTCGCGTTTGATCTAAACCTTCAGCGATAAAATCGGCAGGAAACGATTTCTCAAACTCTAGGACATTCTCAAACGGATAGTGAACCTGCGCAACCGGCATGGAGCCTGACTCAAACCAGCAGTCAAAAACTTCTGGAATGCGTTTTTTGTCTGCCCCACATGACACGCATGCAAAGGTGAGATCGTCGATGAAATGGCTATGCAAATCGGTGACGGTAGCGCCCGTTCTTTTCTCAAGCTCAGCGACCGAGCCAATGCACACGCGCTCTCCGCATCTGGTGCATTCCCACACCGGTATCGGCGTTCCCCAAAAGCGATTACGCGATATCGACCAGTCAGCGGCGTCTTTTAGCCAATTTGCGAAACGCTTTTGGCCAACAGCCTCGGGCACCCAATGGATGGCCTCGTTGTGTTTGACCATGCGCTCCTTGATCTTGGGCACGCTCACAAACCACACCGGCACTGCTTTATAAATGAGCGGTGTATTTGAACGCCAGCAAAACGGATAGCTATGCATGATCGTGCTGCGATCAAAGAGTTTGTGCTCATCCTTCAGGTTTTTCAAAATGATCTTGTCGGCATCTTTAAAGCCAACGCCGGCGAGCTCGGGCACAAGATCGATAAACTTGCCTTCTTCATCGAGCGGATCAAACGTTGGCATGCTTTCACGACGGCATGCTTCAAAGTCATCGACACCGAAAGCAGGCGCCATGTGCACCAAGCCGGTACCGTCTTCGGTAGTGACATGGCCAGAGGCAATAACCCGAAAGCAATTCTTTTGCTGGTCTTTTAGCGCGCGCTGATAGTTGGTCCCGCTGTAGATAGGCTCATAATGCTTGCCGACTAAATCGCGTCCTTTCATGGTCGTAACCACGCAAAAGCCATCTTTAAAGATTTTCTCGGCAAGAGCCGCTGCTACGATATAGCGTTCATTGTCGTCTGCTCGTGAAACCTTGACGTAATCGATATCTGCGCCCACGGCGATCGCCAAATTTGACGGCAAGGTCCACGGCGTCGTGGTCCAGATGAGGAGATGAGTCGTCGGCTCATCAATCAATTGTGCCTTGACGGTGACCGCAGGATCTTGGACGTCTTGATAATTGAGATTCGCTTCAAAATTCGAAAGCGGCGTCGACAAACGCACGCTGTACGGCATGACGCGAAAGCCCTTATAAACGAGATCCTTCTTCCACAGCTCAGCAAACGCCCACCATACCGACTCCATGAAGTTCAAATCCATGGTCTTGTAGTCGTTGTCAAAGTCAACAAAACGACCGAGGCGACCTATCACCCGTCGCCATTCTTTGGTGTAACGCAAAACACCCGCGCGACACGCTTCGTTGAATTTGCCGATGCCGTATTCGCGAATCGATTGTGGCCCTGACAAACCGAGCGCTTTTTCGGTTTCCATCTCGATGGGCAAGCCGTGCGTATCCCAACCAAAACGGCGTTCAACATAATGCCCGCGCATGGTCCAATAGCGAGCAACGGTATCTTTGATCGACGACGCCACCATGTGACCATAGTGGGGAAGTCCCGTCGCAAAAGGCGGACCGTCGTAAAATGAATAGGGGCTTCGACCCTGTGCCTTCTTTTGCGCAATCGATCGCTTAAAAATGTCGAGGCGTTCCCACAGCCTAAGTACTTCCTCTTCTTCTTTGGCAAAATTGAAGTTCTTGGGGAGCTTTGAAAATGCCGCCACGACCCACCTCGAAAATTTATATACTATTGACCAATTAAACGTTTTTGCATGCTGCAACGGCTTAGACAACCCATTTGCCAAAAAATAACTATGCGGCAAACAAGAGCCTATGAAGATTCCTGTCATCGTTTGCGGCGCCCTTGGACGAATGGGGCGCGAAGTTATTGAACGCGCCCAAAATCACGATGCATGTGCCGTCGTGGCGGGCGTAATTGCCGCGCATCGCAATCACGCGAAACCGTCGTCGTGGCACATGCCGCTCTATGACAATTTGTCTGACGCATTGGCCGCGCATAGCCCAGCCGTGGTCATCGATTTTTCCATCACCGCTTCAGCCAAGGTCCATTTGGCGAGCGCCGTTGAATTTCGAGCGCCGTTTCTTCTTGCGACCACTGGTCATAGCGACGACACGCTCGCTGCGGCGGCTGATGCAGCAAGCCTAATTCCCGTCGTGGTGGCGCCCAATACGTCGCTCATGGCCAATCTTTTGATCGGATTTTGCGCACTCGCGAGCGAGCGCCTCGGCCAATTTGAAGCAAGCATTCTCGACCTGCATCACGCGCAAAAAAAAGATGCGCCAAGCGGCACCGCCCGCGCGATGGCGCACGCGATCATGCGTGCACAGCCCACGCAAGAGATAGAAATTCGGTCCATGAGGAAAGGTACGAATCCGGGCGAGCACACCGCCTACTTCTTTGGCCAATTCGACCGATTGGAACTGACGCATCGCGTCGCCGATCGATGCATTTTTGCCGAAGGAGCTATAGTTTCTGCGCAATTTCTCTTTGGCAGGGTGCCGGGATTGTATAACATGAACGATGTGCTAAACCTAAATATAACTATAAAGAAATAAGCGTAAGTTAAAGAAAAAACTTATAACAAAAAATGAGGATTAACAATGATCGATTGGCGCGCTTTGATCCAAGAAGAAAAAAAATCCCTTGATAAAAACCTTGCCGTACCCGAGGACGATTGGCGCAAGGAAGTCGCGTACAGCCTTTGTGAATTGTATTACTCGCAATATCGCGCACAGCGCAGCTACTCGAGCAGCCAGCGTATCGATCTGAGACCAGGTTCAGATTTTCACGTCTTCATGCGTACACATATGCTGCCGCTAGAAAAATACGCAGTGTGGGAAGCGCTCTTTCCCAATCATTTATCGTCGAGCTCAGCGGGCGCCATTGACGAAGCGCTCCATCTCTTAGCCGACACGAAACTTGTTGATCGCGTCTATTCCGGTGACATCGTCACGGTGCAAAAAATCGTTGAAAACATCAAGAAAAAGCGGGCGAAGTACCTCGACATTCTCTGATTACAGCGCCTGGTGACAAAACCACAATTTCATCTGGGTATCAGGAAATTTGCAACACGTTATAAATACAGGTGAATTGTAAGTTACGTGTGCAAAATTTCGTCTACCCAGGTGCATCATGCATTTGAATCACCCTGTTCGCTTCGTCACCGCCGCGTCCCTCTTCGACGGACACGATGCCGCGATTCATATCATGCGACGTATTTTGCAAAGCGAGGGTGCCGAGGTTATTCACCTCGGCCATAATCGCGCAGCCCACAGCGTCGTGAAGGCGGCCGTTGAAGAAGACGCCCATGGCATTGCAGTGTCGAGTTATCAGGGCGGGCATATGGAATATTTTACCTACATGCTCGAGCTCCTGCACAAGGAACACGCTTCGCATATTCAGATTTTTGGTGGTGGCGGTGGCGTCATTGTCCCCGACGAAATCAGGCGTCTAGAGAACGCAGGCATCAAAAAAATCTTCTCACCCGACGACGGTATCAAACTCGGTCTCGTTGGTATGATCCAGTTTATGCTCGCATCGTGCGATCGCTATGCGTCACCACCCGTCACTGCAATCAAAACCAAAGATGCGCGGCGCGACGAGATTGCACGCACCATTTCGACGCTTGAATTAGGGCAAGAGCCCGAAAAGCATGCCGCATACGCTGCCGCCAAGGCGTTACTCAAAAGCGAATTTGCTCGGCACAGCAACGCTGCAAGGCGCGCACCCATCATCGGCTTTACCGGAACTGGTGGCGCCGGAAAAAGTTCACTCATCGACGAAATTCTTTTGCGTTTCTTGTTTACCTTCCCTGAGAAAAAGGTCGCCGTACTCAGTGTCGACCCCACACGCGCGAAAACCGGGGGCGCGCTCCTCGGCGATCGCATACGCATGAATAGCGCGGAGAGCGATCGCGTCTACGTGCGCTCGATGGCAACGCGCAGTCAAAACTCGTCGGTATCAGAGTCGTGCGGCGATGCGCTCGCTTATCTTTCGCTCTGCGATTTTGATCTGATCATTTTGGAAACGGCGGGCATTGGGCAAGGTGATTTGTCGGTGCGCACGCTCTGCGATTTTTCTATCTACGTTATGACGCCGGAGTATGGCGCGCAGAGTCAGCTTGAAAAAATCGGGATGCTTGATTACGCATCGTTGATTGCGATCAACAAATTCGACAAGCCCGGCAGTCTTGATGCGCTTCACGACGTCAAAAAAACCTATCAACGTAATCACCAGCGCTTCAGTGCTCCGCTTGATAGCATGCCCGTCTTCGGCACGTGCGCGCATATTTTTGGTGACCTCGGCACTAATCGATTTTTCAACCGTGTCATAGAGCAGGTCGCGCTCACATGTCCCGATGGCGCGTGGCAATTCGAGGCGCTTGTTGAGGGTGACCCCGCTCGTTTTCCGCTGATACCTCGCAATCGCACGCGCTATTTGGCGCAGGTGGCGGATACGGTGCGCGGGCATCATCGTCACGTTCACGAGCAAGCGAGCATTTTTGAGCGTATTGAGGCACTGGATGTTGCATCAAAGGAGCTCACTGATCAGGATGCATCACTCAATGATGCACTCTCTTTGCGCAAAACGGAACTCATGGCATTGGTCGATAAGGAATTGATGAATGACGTTGATGAGTTCTTAAGCACTGCTCAGTCCTATGATGATCACGAGACGAGCTATGAAGTGCGCGGCAAGAAAATTGGTGTGCAGAATTTTCAAGAGTCGATGTCTCATATCGCGATTCCCAAAGTGCAACCTCCGCCATTCAAGCATCGCTCCGCTGCAACCCGATTTGTCGGTCTAGAAAATCTCCCGGGCTTTTTTCCCTACACCGCCGGCGTGTTTCCCTTTAAGCGTCACGGCGAAGATCCAACGCGCATGTTTGCCGGCGAGGGCGGGCCTGAGCGAACCAACAAACGCTTTCATTATTTGAGCCAAGATAGCGCAGCGACACGCCTGTCGACGGCATTCGATTCGGTCACGCTATACGGCGAAAATCCCGACCTGCGACCCGATATCTACGGCAAGGTCGGCAACGCGGGCGTTTCCGTGTGTTCACTCGACGACGCAAAAAGGCTCTATTCAGGTTTTGATCTCTTGTCACCAACAAGCTCGGTATCGATGACTATCAATGGGCCTGCACCGACGCTGCTCGCCTATTTTTTTAACGCCGCCATCGACTTTGAAGTTGAAAAGGAATTGCGTGCACAAAAGCAATGGGAGAAGACCGAACATGCCATTGCAACGTGGTTTAAAGAGCACGGCCTTGCGCAACCACAATACCGCGCAGGTGAGTTGCCGTATGGCCATAGCGGCGTTGGCCTCGGCTTTTTGGGGATACCGTCGAGCATTATTATTGCCAAGGATTTTTACGAAGACATCAAAGCGCGCGTATTGAAAAATATTCGCGGCACCATTCAGGCGGATATTTTAAAAGAAGACCAAGCACAAAACACCTGCATCTTCTCCACCGAATTTTCGCTACGCATGATGGGTGATTGCCAAGAGTATTTCATCAACCATCACATCAACAATTTTTATAGCGTGAGCGTGAGCGGCTATCACATCGCTGAGGCGGGTGCGAATCCTATTTCGCAACTCGCATTCACCCTCGCGAACGGTTTCACTTTGCTCGAATATTATCGAGCACGAGGCATGAATGTCGACGATTTCGCCAAGAATTTTAGCTTTTTCTTTTCGAATGGCATCGATCCTGAATACGCCGTCATCGGGCGCGTTGCCCGCCGCATTTGGGCGATAGCGCTGAAAAAGATCTACGGCGCTAATCCCCGCAGCCAAAAGCTCAAATATCATATTCAAACCTCCGGCCGTTCGCTGCATGCGCAAGAAATGACCTTCAACGACATTCGCACGACGCTGCAAGCGCTCTATGCGATCGCAGATAACTGCAACTCACTGCACACCAATGGGTTTGACGAAGCGATTACCACGCCCACTGAAGCATCGGTTCGCCGTGCCGTCGCCATTCAAATGATCATCAATCACGAGCTCGGCCTCACCAAAAATGAAAACCCTTGGCAGGGCTCCTTCTTCATTGAGTATTTGACTGATCAGGTTGAAGCTGCGGTGCTCAAGGTTTTTGATTCGCTCGATGCTCGTGGCGGCGTTCTCGGTGCCATGGAAACCATGTATCAACGCAGCCAAATCCAAGAAGAAAGCCTCTACTACGAACACAAAAAGCATACCGGTGAATTGCCAATCATCGGCGTGAATACGTTTTTGGATAGGCACAAGGGCGAAGAGAACGTGCATTTGGAACTGATGCGTTCTTCCGATCAAGAAAAGCAATTGCAAGTTGCACAAGTTAATGATTTGCGCTCACGCTTTGTCGAAGAGCGCAAAGCCGCGCTACGCGCGTTAAAAGATGCAGCGCTTAAAAAATCAAATACCTTTGAGTGTTTGATGGAAGCGGCAAAATACAGCACGCTCGGCGAGATCTCACAAGCATTTTTTGCCGTGGGTGGTGCCTATCGCAGAGCTATGTAAGGCCCATTCAAGCCCGAAGTGCAACAGCTGTTGAATCCCAAGGTTGGTTAAAGAAAACTTCCGCAGGCATTTGAAAATTAAGTGCTTTGCGTGGTCGGGCATTAAGTAGGTCCTCGACCTTTTGCACGTCTTCCTGGTGCAACGTATCAAATCTCGTCCCCTTGGGTAAGTACTGCCTCACTAAGCCGTTGGTATGCTCATTTAGGCCTCGCTCCCATGAATGATATGGCTTTGCGAAGTAGACTTCAGCACCAAGTACACGAGTTAGATCTGCTTTTTTTAAGTGCGTGAATCTGGCATCTATCATCGTGAGTCAGGTGGCGATAGCCCTTGTGGCCCATTGGTAATCTCCGTTGTTGAATGCTTTGGAGTTTACCTTGAACCACCTGGCTCTTTCAGATTTGGTTGATGTTGCACTTCAGACTTGAATCGGCGTTAGAAAAAAAGAAGTTTGAACTACTTACAGCGCATCCCAACTTGCTAGTCAGAAAA
>CAZRSD010000055.1:6316-9727 GCA_964602645.1 uncultured Myxococcales bacterium | reverse complement strand
ACATTACAACAAACCAGCCGAAGATTCTCTTGAGTTGTGCATCATTAACTCTATCTTGCAAACTCATGCCGGCGGTAAGACCAGCCACAGAGAGTACCGAAAAGAGTAAGAGTTGCTTATAGTCGATCCACGCAAGGTGATACTGATCCGCCATAAAGCCTACCGTGGCATTGAGCGCAATGATAACAAGCGACGTGGCAATAGACTCTTTCATCGGAATGCCGAGCAAGTACACAAGAACCGGGACGATCAAAAACCCACCGCCCACGCCCATGAAACCCATGAACAAACCAAACAGCACGGCGATGATGACAACTTTGCCGGGTGCGTCGTTATGACTTTGTACGGGCCTCGTAAACGGCTTTTGACGAGCCATGAACACGCCGGCAAAGAGCATGATGACCGACAAGATCATCATCAAGAACGAATCGCGCGAAAGACCACCGAGCTGTTTTGGTACTCGAGGTGTTAAAAAATAGCGTGCAATGAACACGGCGCATGCCGACGGCAACGCGAAGAGCAAAACTCTCTTGTTGCTAAACACCGTGTGCACACGAAGCGTGCCCGTCAGCGCGGAGAGGCCAACAATGAACAGCGAATAGCTCGTCGCCTTCCATGGGGGAATGGCAAAGACATAGACGAGAATCGGTATAGTAAGAATCGAGCCGCCAGCTCCGAGCATACCCAAGACGATGCCCATGAGGAAAAACAGTGCGTAACCTATTAGTTCACTCATGAGCATGTATCTCGACAATCGACATTAGCGATCTTACACGATCAAGAAAAATCTCATAGTTGAAAACCTCATTTGTTAGGTGCTAACAGAAACCTGAGGTACTTTTTGCCGCGCAAAGGTCAACTGCAACACCAGCGCCGAAAACGCCGAAAACGAACCACCGGCGAGGAAGGTTGCATAAAGTCCGAACTGCTGTGACAAATTGCCGGCGATGCTGTTGCCCAAAAATAGAGCGAAGCCGCTCATCACGAAAAAGATCGAGTAGGCGAGACCACGCAGCTCGGGTGGGGTGATTTGTGCGATCATCGCCTTGAGCAGACCTTGCGTGATGCCCAAATGAAGCCCAAGCAAAACCACGCCCGCCAAAACCCCGGTAACCGAGGACACAAAGCACAACATGACTTGCGCCGCCACCATGATTACGAGGCCACCCACCATCATTTGTGAACGTGAGAATTTGTCAGCGTAGCGCCCCGACGGCCAGGCGAATGCTGCATGCACCAAATTCGTCACAATGTAGAGCGCGGGCAATAGGGCAGTGGTCCAACCCACGTCCTTGGCCTTGAGCGTTAAGAATGCCTCACTGAAACGTGACAACATCAGAAAAAAGAACGCCACCATGAGCCACCAAAATGCCGGCGAGAAACGCTTCAAATCAGTGAGGCACATTTCCTTAAATTGAAAGCTGCTCTTCGTGCGCGGGTGCGTTTCGGGATGTGGCTTGACCAAGAACCACAACACCACGATGGCCATAGCCGCCGGTATAAACGACAGCGCAAACACCAAGCGATAATTATTGTGCGACAAGAGCATGATGATCATGGCGAGCGCCGCACCAACCACATCGCCAAAGGTGTAGAGCGATTGGCGCATACCAAAATTACTGGCGTAGAGGTTAGACGAACTTAAATCGGCGATGAGCGCATCGGTGGGTGCCGAGCGTATGCCTTTGCTCAATCGATCGGTAAATCTTAGCCCAAGCATGAGCCCCGCACTATTGCACACGGCAAAAAGCGGTTTCGTGAGCGCACTCATGAGCGTGCCCATCATAATGAGTGGCTTACGTTGCTTGAATACGTCGCTCAAATAACCCGAAAAGAATTTCGATAGAAACGACGACGAAATAGCGAGGCCCTCGACAAAGCCTATATCGGCATGTCCCATCTTCAACTCGTCGACTAAAAATGCCGGCAATATGCTGAAGACCATGAGGGATGATACCGACCAAAAAAAGCTCATCCATGCGACCCATTTAAGATTCGCCGCGTTGTCGAGCTCACAATTCCGATAATTTAATTTAAACATAGGTCAATTAAACCTTCGGTTCTTGAAGGGCTCGCCCCTTCGATTTGCTCCCTCTAATTTTAGCTTCGCTTATAATTCGGCGTTTGCCAAAGGAGGTCTTCTCGACTTTTCGGTTGGCGCAAAAAAAGTGTGCGCCTTTAAAGCGGCGTAATGACGGAATCGGTTTAATTATATATTTTCAAAACAATTCAATTTTTAATCTGCACCCTCATACGTCATTGGAATATGTACCACCGGCGAGATTTGAAGAGGTTTATAACCAAGGCCAAAAACTTCCCCTAGCTCACGCCTGAAAAATGGGGAGCAGTAAACCCTTTCACACAAACTTTGATGAATGGCTTGCCAGCAATTTTTTCCGTGGCCTCGTTGCTCAACGCCTGGACCAAATCGAGTACTTCTCTGCTTCGCACCTAGCCACGAGAAAATATCTTTGTCCATCAAAATGGGTGAAGGGTTCTAGCCCCGATTTTTTATGGAGAAACAAAAATGATTTCCCATTTTTGATAATCGCCGCCGTTGTCACCAAGTGTATAGGCATTGCCATTGTGATTTGAATCGAGGATCAGACCAGTGGCTAGATTTTTGAGCACAAAGCCATGACCTCGGCGTGTGACGTCCCATTTTTGAAAATTACCACCATTAGCGCTGATGGTATAGACATTGCCATTGGTGTTAGAATCAAGCACAAAACCAGTAGCTAAATTTCTAAGGACATAGGTGCCATAATCGCTCTGCGTCATCACCCATTTTTGATACGAACCGCCGTTGCTGTTGAGAGTATAGACGTTGCCAGTGCCATTAGAGTCAAGCACTCGCCCCGTGGCAACATTGCGCAGTGTCACAATTTGATTGTGAAAACTGTTTGCCATGGCTGATCCCGTAAAGAAAATAGCCAAAACAGCAACAACGAGGTGGTTAAGAATTTTCGTCATAAATGCTCCGTGCAAAAATCACCCTAGAAACAGGTGTGCCTTCTTTGTCTTAGTGAAGCTCCGATCGTTGCATGTTCAAAAAAGAATAATTTTACCGAGGTGTCCTGATTTAGCTTGGTTAACCGCGTCGCAAGGAAACGGAGCTGCTAGGAGGGAGGTTGGATAATATTCGGCATATTACCGCGTCTGCTGGTAATTCGCTCGAAAAAACCCCTTGAGGTCGTTTCTAGGTGTTGCCGCGCAGAAGCCTTTTCTCGCCGCCTGAGAACTTAAATAGGACTGTCTTATCGATTTCTATTGTTCACAATGCGTGTGCGAATCCGCATGAGCAGCATGAAGATCATGCACAGCAACGAAAGATCACTCGCATTGAAGGATGTCGTGGCGCACGTCCAGCCTCCCTCTTGTGACGTGTCTTCCTTCGGGGGCGTGGATCTT
>CAZRSD010000055.1:0-6306 GCA_964602645.1 uncultured Myxococcales bacterium | reverse complement strand
TGGCCGTGGAGATGGCATGCTCGAATTTGGCGGAAGCACGGGAGGAAGGGGCGCGAAGCCGCCACCAACAGGTGCTGTGCCAACTACATCGATATCGCCACTGCCTCTATGTAGCGGTAGACATTCTGGAGTTTTACTTGGCTGATAGCTGCAAGCTCCATTGTCACAGCTTGCGATGCTGCACTCGTTGCCTGCGGTGCAATCTTGGCCTGAAATACAGCCAATGCACACGCCAAAATCACAGACGAGATTGCCGGGACAGGGGAAATTATCGTCGCACTGAACGCATCGTGGCTTTGGCACCTTATTGTCACAAAACTCGGGTGAAGTGCATAGCAAATCGTATACGCATTGCTGGTCAACGCATTGTGCTAGAAGACAATCAGACCCATTAACGCAATCGGAGGCTTCGTTGCAGCCTACGCATACACCGCCACTGCAGACGAGGTTGCCCTCACATGGGAATTGTTCATTGCACTGAACGCAGTTGCCAGCAGGCTCGGCATTGTCGCAGAAGGTTGGTGCCATGCACTTTGTGGTGACAGCACACTGTCCACTATCCTCGTTGCAGCTCGAAACGCTGCAAGTATCGGGTGGCATACACGAGACCGGGGTACCAGTGCACAGCCCATTATCACAGGTATCTTCAGTGGTGCAGGCCTGCGAATCACTACATGCCCTGCCTGAAACTGGGAGAGTTCCGCAACCTTGGTTGATGTCGCAAATCGAATCGTTGCACTGATCGCCTTCTGGACAGAGATCGCTCGAGGGCGCGTACCTGCAACCGGCGTTCGCGTCACAAGATGGGATGCTGCATTCATTGCCGCCATTGCATACAGCAGGCGCATACGTGCAGGTGTTCTCTGGATTGCAGGTTGCAATATTGCAGGCGTTCGTTCCTGGGCAATCGTTAGCATCCACGCATTCAACGCATTGACCATTCAAACACACGTCGCCAGCACCGCATGGATCGCCGTCTCCCGAAGGAGTGTAGACACAACTTCCTTGAACACAGCTTTCAGTCAAGCAGTCGTTCTTGGGGCATGGCGTTGATTCGTCACATTCAGCAATGAACACACACACGCCACTTTGACAAACCATTTGATCACCACATATGGTAAGATCCGCAAGATTGGGATACTGGCATTGGCCGGCGATACATTCTCCTGGAGTCGTACGACATGAAGGTGGGGTATCGCAAGCAAACGGAGTACCAGACGTGCATTGTCCCTCCATGCAAACATCATTGATGGTGCAGGCATCGCCATCTTGGCATGGGGTGTTATTAGCGGAAGGTTCATAAAAACACACACCGTTTGTGCACGCCCCCGCGCCTTCTTCACAAATGCCGGGTGTAGTGCACGCAATAGCCGTTCCCAGGCAAAAGCCATTAGTACATTGATCGGAGAGGGTGCATAAATCGCTGTCATCGCATGGAGTACCGTTATCTTGGGTTGGGTAAACACACGCGCCCCCGATGCACATGCCGTTTGGGGATTCGCAGTCGCCGGGCGTTGTGCATTCCATGAGCATACCGGCTTGGCAGGTGCCACCGCCACAGGTGTCGTTTACGGTGCATGCATCACCGTCATCGCAGGACGCATTGTTAGGGCTATTTGAACAACCTGCTTGTGGATCGCATACGTCATCGGTACAGCCATTGCTGTCTTCACAATCGGCGTTGACACTGCAGAAAACACACTCATCGTTTTTACAGATCTGGTTTGGTTCGCACAAACTTGTGCCACCGCAAATACCATTGATACAAAAGTCGGGTTCTGTGCAAGTTTCGCCATCATCGCAAGGAGTGTTATTAGGCTTGGGTGCATTGTTGCAGAGCCCCGTTGCGAAATCGCAACTGCCACCATCGTTGCACTGATCGCCAGGGCAGCTCTTCAGCGTACCCAAGCAAGTCAAGTTTTCATTGCCGCCGCAGCTATCGTTTTCTGTGCAGGGATTGCCGTCATCACATGCGGTACCTGGGCCAACCGCCGTGTTCACGCATTTTTGTGTCATAGTATTGCAACTGTCATTGGTGCAGAGGTTGTTGTCGTTGCAATCACTATCACTGGTGCATGTGTCCTTATACACAATTCCTGAAATCGCTACCGGGCTACAACTGCACTTCGATCCGTTACCCGGTATGGCACCGGTTACGTCATTGCAGTCGCCAATATCAGACTGATTCTTCCATGATGTGCACACGGTTAAGTCGGCCTCTGGGGGCTGAACTCCGTCGAGATCTTTACAAGGAATAGCCAAAATCATGGGTGGACCAGGAGTTCCGCTGGCAACGGCTTGGCCACCAATATTGCGGATGATGGTTGTACCACCTTGAGGTTCGCCACAATTGTCGGCGTCGGCTGAGAAAAATGGCGACGGACGTGGATTCAAGACAGATGAAAGTGTGGTGAGAGGCTGGGGCAAATAATCGTGAAGGCAATCGCCAGTTAGGGCATCGCCGCCATCGAGAGAAACAAAATACCCAATGTCATAACGCTGACTCATACCAGCCATGGTGAGGCCTTGCAGTTGAACATAGATTTTAGTGCCATCAACACAGATGGCGGGACCGGCGAATTTCACGATAGCGGCCGTTTCAAGATCGTTGGCTGTACAACTCGAACCACCGCCGAGAGCTGTCTCAAGACAAATACCCGCTTGAACGTTCGCTGAAAGAAGACCCCACACGACAAGCATACCGAGAGGCGCCAATAGGTTTTTATAGGGCCAGAATGTCGCTATGTGGTTCAAGCTATTTTTGCAGTTCATATCCAGCCACGAAAGACTCAGGTAATTTTTATAAATTATTTTTTAAGATCTTTAATGTCAATTTTTTACATAGTATTCGAACCAGGCTTAAAGCTCAAAAACAAGACTATCGCCTCCGAGAAAAACACCTATGAAAAAAATTCTCTGGGTGAGCTTGCCAACGCATATTTATTCTTTTGATCCACACGAGCAAAGTCCTTCGATTTTCCATCGAGATTTGCGATTCAGAGCTTCGTGTTCCTGCTTTGCCCGGGAGTCTCTTTTTGCCGCACAAATGTCTTGCTAATTTATAGGCTTTCGGTAACAATTGAACGCGATAGAAATTGAGCGGAGGCTTGCATGGAAGTGGCAACACGACGTCGTGAAAAGGAAGTGTGGCAAGCCTGCGATGATCTTTGGGCACTGTATGGCGACATGCGGCATATCACCGGCGACGGCATTCGCGAGCGCCTATTGAGTTTGGGCAAGAGCAGGGGTAGCCCGAACGAAATTTATAAATACCGAAAGACATGGTTTTTAAGCCGTGGCATTTCCGCGTCGACAAACGATGGACCCGACCTTGCTGAAAACGATCCCATCACACGCGCGGTGCGGCTTGTGCATGAGCAATTAAAAGACAGCACCGAAAATCGCATCGATGCACTCAAAGAGGGTTTTGCCGTTGAACTTGCTGAGAAAGAGAATGCACTTGCTCAGAGTAAGGAAGCGCTGAGCCAAGTTCTCGCTGAGTTTGCTGTGCTCGAGCAAAAATACGCGACGGTAACCGTTGAAAATAGAGGCTTTCAGCAACAACTCACTGCAGAGATCGAGGTGCGGCGCGCGCTCGAAAAGGAAATGCGGTTACAAAAATCGTTGCATGACAACGACAAGAACCATTTTGAGGCGCGGCTCTTAGACATGCAGACGGCATTCGCCGCCGAACTTGAGCGCCTTAAATTACATCACGACGAGACGGAGCAACGCTACCAACGTGAGCTTGCACTACAAAAAGAGCAACTAAGCAAAATGGGGCGTGAATACTCTGAGCATTTGATGGAGGTGAAACTTTCGCTTCGCAATCAAGAAATGTTGATGCACCAATATGAGGGTAAGGCTAAAGCGGCGATTGAGAACCTTCGGATTAGAGAAATTGAGTTACGTAAGTTGAACGAACGCCTCATTAAAGAGCAGGGCATGGTTGAGAAGCACCACGCGATCATGCGCATGAAAGACGACGAGATTACGGTACTAAAGGTTGAGTATCAGGCCATGAAGGAGGCTCATAGCCAATCTCGTCGTCGAGAACGCCGCGCTGATGTTACGATAGCGCGTTTACGCGCATCACTCAGGCATAGCCACGGAAAAGGTCATGGACTACCTTGATCGCAGTACACTGCGTGATCTTGCGCGCACGACAGGGCACGTAAAACCCGGCTGCAAAATTCGTGCCACGACCGATATTGAAGCGCTTGAGCGCTGGCTCGACGAGTATTTTGATAAGGCCACAACGTTTCGCACTTACAAGAAAGAGGGCGAGCGCTTTTTGGTGTGGTGCGTGCATGTTCGCAAGGTGACCTTAAGCGATCTCCTGCGCGATGACGTTGAAGCATACGTTTCATTTTTAAGGAATCCTGAACCACGCGATGTGTGGTGCGGTGCGCGACGACAGCGCAGTGCCGATGGCAAACGGCTCTGGCATCCGTTCGCGGGACCATTGAGTGATAAAGCGATTAAGATGGCAATCACTATTCTTTCATCGTTTCTTAGTTTTTTGGTAGACGCAAACTATGTCACGCACAATCCATTCGCATTGATTCGCCGAAAAAGCCGCTTCACGATCAGTTCTGAAGAGCAAGCACTACAAGTCCATGAGCGCATTTTGACGACAGAGGAGTGGCAAGCGTTTTTGCTCACGGTGCGCTCAGCTGATGCACGCGCGCGATTCATGGTGAGCATGCTTTATTTTTTGGGCCTGCGCATCGACGAGCTGGCCAAGGCACGCTGGCATGATTGCAAGCGCTTACAAGGCAAATGGTGGTTTTTTGTTTGCGGCAAAAATAATCGCCTTGGCAAGATTCCCGTCAACACGGAGTTGTTGCATGCCATCATGACTTATCGCCACCATCACGACATGGCGCCGCTGCCCGATCCACTCGACGACACACCGATTTTTAAAAGCCCCCGAGGCGAGCTGGGACTCACGAGTCGACATATAAGCACCATCATCAAATCGCTCGCGCAAAAGGCCGCACAGCAATTTCTCGTAGGTACGCCTTCGCATGAGAAACTAAAACGCCTCTCACCGCACTGGCTTCGCCACCTCTCAGCATCACGCCAAGATCTCGCCGGCATTTCGTTGACTCACATCAAAAGCAATTTGCGCCACGAAAATGAACAGACCACGCGCATCTACGTGCACGCGTTTGATGACGAGCGGCATCGGGATATGGAGAAGCTTACGTATTAGGGGAGCGGACCATGTTTTTTCCCACCTCGTCATCCAGCGGACAACGAGGGAGAGAAGGGTGAGAAGCTTCGCGACAACGAGAAGCAAAGCAAACCAAACAACGCAGTTGCTATTTGACAAACGTCGCATCATCAAGCGTCGACGTATCCGCGGTGATCTCCTCACCTGACGCACGCGCGCGTAGAAGCCTGCGCATGATTTTGCCTGAACGTGTCTTTGGCAGCACCGTTTCGAAATGAATTTGTGAGGGCCGGGCAAAGGAGCCGATCAAACCCTTAACATGTTCGCGTAATTCAGTGGCGAGTTCATGTGACGACGAAAATCCTTTGCGAAGCACCACGAACGCGACCGGCTGCTGCCCGGTAATCTCGTCGGCAATGCCAACCACTGCAGCTTCGGCGACCGACCTGTGGGCCACAAGAGCACTTTCGATTTCTGCAGTACCCAAGCGATGGCCGGCGACATTGATCACGTCATCGATGCGGCCACTGATGATAAAGTCGCCGTCTTCGTCGACCTTGGCACCGTCGCCAGTAAAGTAAACGCCCGCAATTTTATCGAAATAGGTGTCATGAAAGCGTTGCCGATCACCCCAAATTCCGCGCGCCATCGACGGCCAGGGATGTTCGATGACCAGATAACCGGATTGGTTGGTTGCAACTTTTTGCCCATGCTCGTCGACAACAGCAGCCCTAATTCCCAAAAACGGTTTTGATGCGCTGCCCGGCTTTGGACGCGAGACATGTTCGACGGGCACGATCATCATGGCGCCGGTTTCGGTTTGCCACCATGAGTCAATAATCGCGCACTTGTCATTGCCGAACACACGACGGTACCACTGCCATGCCTCCGGATTTATCGGCTCACCTACGCTGCCCAAAAGACGCAGCGACGACAATTTATGGTGACGCTTCGCTTCTTCGCCCGCCTGCATGAACATGCGAATCGCCGTTGGCGCCGTGTACAAAATGCTCACCTTGTGGCGCTCGATCAATTGGTAAATACGCGACGCGTCAGGCCAGTTGAGCGCCCCGTCGTAGAGGAAAATACTGGCACCAAGCGCAAGCGGTCCATATACGACGTAACTA
>CAZRSD010000054.1:0-9764 GCA_964602645.1 uncultured Myxococcales bacterium | reverse complement strand
CGAACCTTATAAGGGCAGTTATTCGCACAATAACGCGTGCCGACGCAGCGGTTATAGGCCATGGCGTTCAAGCCTTCTTTATCATGCGCGGTTGCCGCAACCGGGCAGACCGGCTCGCATGGCGCATTTTCGCAATGCTGACATGGCACCGGTTGCGCAACTGCCTGTGGCGATTTCACGTCGCCAACGAAATAGCGATCAACACGCAGCCAATGCATCATACGACCGCGAATGGTTTGCTCTTTGCCCACGACGGGAATGTTGTTTTCGCTTTGGCACGCAACCACGCAGGCGTTGCAACCGGTGCATTTGGCGAGGTCAATGACCATGCCCCATTGATTGCCGGTTGAATAATCCCACGCATCGGTGATCTGCAAGGGCTGCTTGTCTTTTTTGCCCTTTTCCTTAACCAAGAGATTGTCGAGCAGACCAACGTTCTTGGCGCGCTCGGGCTCTTTGACGTAGTCAGAAACCTTCATGAGGCGGGCTGGATCACGGCTTCGCAAACTCAACACGTCAGTTTCTTGGACCGTGTCGGCATTCATGGCAAACTGCTCTTGCGTCGACGACAATTGCACCGTACGATCAAGGCGTTCGAGTTTCACGCCGTGAAACACGAGATTGCGAAAATCATTCACCACATCATAGACATCGTAACCGACGCCATTGCCTACTTCACCGGCACGCGTGCGGCCGTAGCCAAGCCAAGTCACCACGGTGTAATCAGCAAGCCCAGGTACAACAAAGACAGGCAATTCGAGCGAACCTGATTCGAGGCTCACTTTCACCAGGTCAGCCACGTAGGCATTCTTCTTCACGCCACTTTGGATGCCGTATTCGCGCGCCACAGTCGGGCTCATGAGCAAGGCATTGCCCCAGTTAAGCTTGGTGATCGGGTCGGGCAACTCTTGCATCCAACCATGATTGCTCAGACGACCGTCGAGAACACGGCGATCGAAGCTGATGACCATTTCAAGATTGTCTTTATTGGGGGCGCGTGGCTTCAATGTATCAAAGCTCGTGTACACGTCGGTTGCATTCACGCTCGGTGTTGCGATCTTGTTAAAGCTTGAGCCAGCAACAATACCGTCGTGGAGCGCGCGATTAAAATTCTTGTCGAAATCAGCGGCACCGATCTTTTCTCGATAGGTGTCTTTAACAAGCTGTAAGGTCTTTACTTTGTCGAGGCCAGCGAGCTGGGCGAGGATCTCAAGCGTCGAGCGCGCGCCGTGAAGCGGTTCGATCAACGGTTGAATGATACTGATGCTGCCGTCATAGGCACGCGTATCAGCGAAATGCTCGAGAAAATGGGTTTCAGGCAAATGCCAGGTCGTAAGACTTCCGGTCTCGTCGACATTGTGGCCATGATGCACGGAGACTTTGGCATTCTTAATGAGCGATGCGAACTTCAGGTGACGCGGTGCATCATAAGCAGGATTGCGGCCCAGTATGAAGAGGCTCTGCACTTTATTGTCGGCGAGCTCCTTGGCGAGCACTTCAATGCCGGGCTCAGCGAGATGAGCTATCGCACGATTGTCGTCGATGCTGACCACTTCAAAGGTTTTGTCATTGCCGCGCAACACGAGATTGAGCAGGTGAATGAGCGCAAGCGCTTCTTTTGGCAGGTGATCGCCGCCGACAATTAATGCTTGCCCCTTGTTGATGGCGAGGTCTTTCGCCATCACGAGCAAGAAGCGCCGATCGATGCCATTCATTGATGGTGGCTTTTCGATGAGACCGCCAAGCGTTTGAGCGCCGGGGAAGCTTGCTTCAAGATCGAGATTAAACGTTGCGCGCAATTCATAGGCGAGCGCTCGCAAAAATGCAGCAGCCTGACCAACCGGCAAACGCAAGCGATGATCGGCATTGGTGCCACCGAGCGAATAATCGGCCTCGACGGCATAGAGACGATTCATGGCGCGCGCTTGTTCAGGGCCTAGAACTTCGCGGTTCTTGGCGTAGCCGCGATTGTGGCGCAAATGCTCAGGGCCAAACGAAAACGGATCGCAAAACAACGTGGTGATCACTTTTGCGTGATCGAAGTGATAGCGCACGCGCGTATTCGGGCCAAACGCGAGCGCGGCAGCATCCTCAACATTGTGTTGGCGCATCGGCTCATGCACATAAAACTTCGCGCGTGGCAGCGAGGCCTTGACCACGTCTTTGAGGCGCAAAAATGTCGGCGACAAATCAGCGTTGCACAAGATGGCGAGACCTTCACCGCCGGTTTTTTTCAATTCGAAAACATGCTGTGCAGCAAAGGTGTCCCAATCCGCCCATTCGCGTGGCGACAGCGTGCCCGCTTCGGTCTTTATGCAAAAGCGCGAGCGATCGGGATCGTAGATTTCAAGCACGGCGGCTTGATTAATAAGCGATGCGCGCCCGAGGCTATCTGGGTGTGATGGGTTGCCTTCAACCTTGGTGGGTCTGCCTTCGTGCGACTCAACCAAGATGCC
Source organism: uncultured Myxococcales bacterium (assembly GCA_964602645.1). Classification (GTDB taxonomy): domain Bacteria; phylum Myxococcota; class UBA727; order UBA727; family JABDBI01. Next base: position 7,308 of record CAZRSD010000054.1, on the reverse strand, counting down.
GTTTGCACCAAATGGCGTCGGCTGCGCCGTTGCAAAAAACTGCGGAATGCCGGCGATAAAATCTTCTGGCTGCTTGACATAGGGGAGAATTTTTTCTTCTGGTCGTCGACACGAAATGCCAATACCAGAAAGCGCGATCGTTGCGCCCATGACTTTGAGCATGGAGCGTCGATCCATCGACGTGATATCGGTCATGTCAGGTGCAAATTCGTTTTCGATCGAGGCCACGTATTCTTCCGTGCGACGACGATTTTCAACCGATCGCCAATACGTGAGCTTTTCACCATGCACGGGAATGTGCTTATTATGTTTTGACGCGCTCATCGATGGCACCCCGAACAACTTTCAACTGGTGCATTCAGCGTTTTAGCCCGTTCAATAGCCATTTGCTTATAGCTCTCCGATTGGTGATAGTCCATGTTGGTAACTTCGTGCACCGGCCGTAGATGCGGCGCGGGATTGCGGTGACATTCAAGACACCAGCTCATGCTCAGCGGCTTTTCTTGACGGACGACCTGCATTTGGTCGACATTGCCGTGGCAACTGATGCAACCAACACCAGCGCTGATATGTGCGCTGTGATCGAAGTAGGCATAGTCGCCAACCTTATGCACACGCTTCCACGCGATCGGCGTTCCGTTTTCTCCCCCGCCATTCCACGAATTCATAAGCCCAGCAAGCCTGAGCGAATTTTTGTTTGCTTGATGCTCATGGCAATTCATGCACGTTTGCGTCGGTGGCACACCCGCATGCGGCGATTTTTCAGCCATACTGTGGCAATAAAGACAGTCGATCTTCAAATCCGACGCGTGCAATTTATGGCTGAAGGGAATGGGTTGATGTGGTCGGTACCCCACCTCGAGGTTCTTGGGCGAAAACCAATACCAAAAAACGAACACGGCCATTGCAACAAAGGCCAACAAGATGATCGGCAAGACCTTCGCTGCGGTATTGCTCCATTTAGGAAAAATCTGCGGCATGGCGCTTCCTATCGTCGTCGAGACAGCATCAACGCGAATTCCAAATAGCAGTACAACGCAAAAAAAACCGTCTATCAAAATGCTGATAGACGGTGAAAAAACAATTGGCAAGGCGGTATATTTCCGTCAATAGCGACGAAGAACTAGCGCTTCTTTATCAGGGTCAGGTAAAAATAAATTTTCTCAGCTGATTGATTAATTCGCTGTGCCATTCTGACCAGGTCATCCCAAATCGGTGCGAGTTTTTTCACACCGTCGGATTGAAGAGCGAGATGGCCTACGCCACCGCCAATGGAAGCCGTCGTGAAGCGGGTGGCTTTGAGTGCGGGTAGCGCTGCTGGTGGATAGCCAAGAGGCCCGATCGCAGCCCGTGCAGCAACCAATTGAGGTCCAAGAAGTGCAGCTAAGGGGGCTGGGGCGCCATTTGCCACTGCGAGATCTCTTAAATCACTATATCCATATTCCCCTGATATACGTCCTTCAAGCGTAGCTCCCGGAACAGCGTAACTAACACCGAGGCCAACATAGTCAGCTTGAACTTCTGCAGCTAGTCCTCCTCCCGGCAAAGCGGTTCCGTTTGCCTCTAGGTCCCAACGGTGTGAAAACACCCGACCGGACGCAGCTGTGAAATACGGATAAGGATGCGACGCTGGATAGATGTCCATCATCGTCATTACCTCATCTGGCAAAAGCTTCGCGGTAACTTGGTCACGCAAATCCTTCTGAATCTTTGTTAGATCCGAAAAATCAGCCAAATAACTTCTGTCGTCTACGATGGTCTTCAACTTATTGAAGAAGGCTAAGAAGTCGTTGGCGGTTGCGTTCTTGATAAACGCTTCACGGTCGTCATTGGGCAAGTCATAAATTTTGCTAATCACGTCGCGATACAACGAAACAAGCTCTGCGCTTTCTTGAAGTATCAGCGTGCGCACAAGCCGTTCCGAAAGATTCATCACTTGCAGGTTGTCTGTCAATTTCTTCAGAAACACATCATTGTCGACGAAACCATGATAGAGCTCATTATTAGCATTAAATGGAACTGACGCATGTTGAATTTTGCCGACGACCATGGCGAAAAGGTAGGCGTATATTCGACGATTTACCTGAAGATGAGCTCCCCCCACATTTCTCGCTTGATGGCCAAAATTGTTGAGTGTGTTATCCCAAAAATTGGCATTGTCGTAGGCATCCCACGTTGTGAAATCTTGGATGCGATTCTTAATTGACTCCGCCAATCCACCTTGAGCTAATCTCAACCAATCGGTTGATTGAGCGACTTGATTATCATCGGCGCCACCGGTTACCGCTGATAGCACGCGATGCACCGCTCCGACAAACCCGACTAGATCGGCTTTGATGGCTGCCGCAGTGTTGTTCACTTTTGTTGGGACATTTTTATAAGCAAAACAATTAAGCGATGCGTAAGGCAACTCGTTCGTATTGCTATTGTTGGTATTCGCCAACACGCGGCTAATCTCAAGGCGATTCTTTACCGCCTCTAACATGGATATCGCATACGGGCCTACTCTTTCGAATTGGTCTTTAGGTTGGCCAGCAGCAGGATATGGAAAGGCGGATGCCGTTTGGAAATAAGTATGATTGTCAGCGGCTAAATTACCTGGAAGAATCGGATTTGGCACCGGACTAAGGTTGATTCTAACCTTCATTTGAACACCACTGCACGCGCGGTCCGTAGCGATTGCTTTGATAAGGTCAAGGTGCTCGTGAATCTCGTCGCGAGATTGTTGTATGATCAGCAGAGCATTTCGAGCATAGCCAGCCGCATCGATCTTGTTTGCAGAACCCTTTAGTAAAAGAATCGTATCGTTCGCCTTTGCCAAAATGCCGTTACGTTCGGTACGGGCGGCTTTTGTACGATTAAGTTCTTCTTGGTTTCCTTGCAATTTCTTGAGTTCTTCTTCGCGTTTGATGTCGGATTCAATTTGCGCGATTCCCCTGCCGCTTGACGCCAACAAATAGAAATTTCGATTTCTCGACAAATTCGACCGCACCGTCGACAAACTGTCACGTAAAACTCCGGAGCTATCGGCAAAGTGAATCGGCACATTATGCGAGGCAAGGGCATTTAAAATGCGGCTATCAACATCAGCGCTCGAAGGATTTTTGAGAGACGCAACTTGTAACCCGGCATCCCTCATCATCGGGGCAAGGTCACCAATGCGTAAGCTACCTCTGAGTCCGGCAGCGAGACGAACAACTTTTTCACTCACTTCCTGCGCAGGGACCGGAAGATTAGCTTTCTGCAAAATCGCGTTACCAGCTAAAATCGCAGCCGACATATCGAGCTCACCCGTCGCCAAATATTCACCCTTAGCTAAATAGCGTTCGGGCTCAGTTGTAATAACAAGAACTTTGCCATTATCAACAGCAAACTCGTCGATGATGCCGCCAACATCTGCACCTTCTGTGATCAATGAGTCGGCAAATACAACGTAGACATTTTTTCCGTTACCGTTCTTTGCTAGTGATTCACGAATCTTTTTGGCGCGGCTCTTCGTATAGGTGCTATAATCCGCTTGGTTCATACCAAAGTCTGTTTTTGCCTTAATCAATAGATCGGCCCTCAGACCCCAAACATTGTCGACATCCCCAAGCCCGTAGTTACCAGCGACACCATAAACAACGCCGGAGGCTAACGACTCGACGAGCGGCAGACTTGATCCATCTTGCTTCATCACCACGGTTCCCGCAGAACCTAAGCGGCGAGAAAGGCTGTTTACTTCTGTTTCATGATCGAGCGAATTGTTTCCCAAAACTATTGAAATGCCACTGGTAAATGCTGCGCTCGTCAAAGCATCAAGCTTAACATCAGCTTTGGTGTCCTTCAAATCTTCAACACCGGCACGATATTGCGTAGCGATCGTATCCAGAGCATTAGCCGCAGAAATAGCGTCGCCATTGAGCTGCGTTGCCTCAGGCTTCAACGCAACTGCCGCCTTTGCTACGTAGTCATTGGTTACCCCTGTCAGGGACACGCGCAAATCACCGATGGCACTACTAAGACCGGGACCCACTCTTCCCTTCCGCGCCATACCGTCAATAAAAGTATGGACGCTTTGCGCCTTACTTGACGCCGACTTGACCGCGGCATAACCAGCTTGCAAATCCGCGGCCGTAGTAAACACTTTTCTCGACTCAAGATTCTCTGTCAACGTGCGCAATGCCGACTCTACAGTACCAAGCTTTTCCAAGGCATCTTTTTGCGCTATCGTCTGCGCCAGCACCAACGAAGTCTGATACACACGGTCGTAACTCTCAGTGCAATCCTTCGCTATTTTATCAAACTCGCCCTTCGCGCTATCTGGCACAAAGGTTTTGCCGTCGGTCATTTCCACTTCAAGGGTACCGCCGGTCTTAACGATGGCTTCCATCTTGCCGGCGAGGACACGCGCAGCCGCGGTGCTTTTTCGCGAATTTTGAACGTCGGGTGAAACACCGGCGAGCATGTTTTGAAGTTTGTCTGCCCACGCTTTGAAATTGGTTTCCTGCGTCGTGTCGAAGTCGTAGTCGTTGAGCATGCCCCTCATGCGCATGACGCAGCGGGACAAGTCTTTGGTTTCACTGGTAAAAACTTGCGCCGTTCGCTCCTGCCCTGAGCCCGGCATAAGCTGCCCGTACACGACGTTTTCGACGGCAGCACGGCCAGACGTCACGTCTTCGCCGTAATTCACCACCAAGCTCTTATCGAGCGGCAAGAGGTCGACATCAAACCCACCCTTACAACCGACCAAAGTCAGCACCAGGGCGGTTACGCTTAAGGAGACATTCCATTTAAGAGCAGTCAATAGCTTTTTCATTGGCAAATCCATTCTTAAAACCAAATGCGGGCCCGAAAACGCCTGAGCATTTTCGAAGACCCCCATTAAACCTAGTGAATTGTGACCACCCACGCTGGTGAGTATCTAGATCACAAACATGCAGCACCGCTTATATGGCAAATCCAAATCCGAAAACAAATAGGGGTTCAACAACCTCTTTGTAAGGGTTTGCTGTGCCAAAATCGAAAGGAAATTCGACGCCCACGCGCACGGTGGTCGCGAGACCCGAATCAAACACGGTCTCAACACCACCAAACAGACCCGGTCTTAAGCGCCAGTGCGTGGTTTCATACGCGCCGAGTGTCTGCCACATGTGGCCAAACAAAACTGCTGGCTCAAGAAACACCGACGAGCGCATATACCATTCGGTAAGACGCCATTTCGTCGACAGTCCGCCAAGCATCGAAAATTGTTTTGGCGCAGGCTTGCTCAAGTGATCGCGAAAACGTGCATACAAAGACGCATCAGTCCAATCGATACCCGCCATCAAACCAAACGACAAATAATTAAAAAATCGAAAATCGTAATGAAGCATACCGCGACCACGGAGAATAACGTCGAACTCGGTCGACATGCTCATGCGGTGTGCCCGTGTGCGAAAGCCATACCCGGCTGGGTCCATTTCAACCACGAGCTCAACCGAACTTGGGTCCAGCGTGTACTCTGTCGCATCAGCATTCGCCTCGCGATAGGCATCGAGCTCACGCACTTTGGCTTCGGCCGCGCGTCGCTCTTTAACTTGTTGCTTTTTAATCGCCGCTCGTTTTGCTTCTTCGACTTTGCGCGCTTCTTCTTCTTTGCGCTTGCGCTCAGCTTCTTCACGTTCTTGCTGGCGCTTCTTTGCATCTTCTTCGTCGAAGTCAACTTCGTCTTCTTCGTCACCGCCCAAAAAATCTTCTTCTTCCGCTTGGGCGCGCAATGGCTTTGCTTCAAGCGATCCTGTTTGCAGAGTAAAAAATGCTGCAAGTAAGACGATGACTTCTCTTCTCATGTTTTCTTTCCAGACGCTATCGTGGTTCTAATACACATTCAACGGTAGATATATCAGTAAATAACTATCCCAACAAGATTTGCGCATCCGACATTTCGCGAACAAAGACACATCTACCTCGGAAATTTTATTGCAACATTATTATAACTTCATTTCTCTTTTACCTTATACTCTACTTGAAATACCGAACTACAGTTTCGGGTTATAGCGACAGATTCCAAACTTGCAATTAAGGCGCGCCTCGATGTTATCACTTTGCAAGCCACGAAATTTGGGAAGAGCAATGAACAACAATTTTTCTAGCATTCGACTAGCGTTCGCACTACTGTTAGCTTTCTCGGTGACAGCTTGCAAGGGTACGCCTACAAAAACTGGTGGCGAACTCGCGTTGCATCAAGCGCTTGAGAGAAATGATAATACCGAAGCCAAGCGCCTTATTGACGGTGGCGCCGATGTTAACAAAAAAGACAATCGTGATGTCACCCCGCTCGATATAGCCGCTGAGTCTGGCAACGAAGAAATGATAGGCGAGCTCGTCAAGCGTGGCGCCAACGTAAACGCACGCCAATGGGCGGGCGAGACGCCGCTCTATGGCGCCGTGGAATACGGCAAAGATGACGCCGTCGATCAACTCATCAAGAGTGGCGCCAATGTCAATCAAGGCGACTACCTTGGTCAGACCCCACTGCATACCGCCGTGAGCAATAGTGAAATAGAAATCGCGAGGAAGCTCATCGCCGCCGGCGCCAACGTCAATGCCCGCGATGGCTTTGGTCAAGCACCTCTACACATTGCTGCAAAAGAAAATCAAGTTGATGAAATTCGCATTCTCATCGAGGCCAAGGCCGATCTCAACATCACGCGCCCTGGCTTACAAGAAACGCCAATTCACTACGCAGCACTGTACGGACGCGTTGGCGCGGTTGAGGCGCTCGTCAAAGGAGGTGCCAATATGAGTGCGCCCGACGCTATTGGTCGCAGCCCCGCGCATTACGCCGCCCTTCGCGACCATGGCGAAGTCATCAATGCGCTTGCGCGGCTCAATGCCAACCTCAGCCAATCAGATCGCTTTGGTGACACACCGCTGCACGTCGCTGCGGAAGCTGGACAAATCAACGCCATCGACGCACTCGCCGCGCGTGGCGTCTCCATCGATGCGAAGAATTTTCAGCACGACACACCGCTCATCTATGCCGTGCGCATGCGGCTCACGGAAACAGCTCGCGTTTTGATGAGCTACGGCGCATCACCCAACGCACAAAATCTTAAGGGTGAATCAGCATTGTCGATCGCAAAAGCGCACAATAATGGCGAAATGATCGCCATTCTCTCAAACACCGAAAAGCTCTCCATCGTCGATCGCATCAGAAAGTTCTTTGGCTTCTAAGGCTTCTCGAGCAGAAAATTGGCTGCGCGCACGAGGGCGGACAATTCCATGCTATCGGTTCTAAACAAGCCGCGCAGATCGCCGTTTTGATCGAAGAGCGCAAGTTGCGCA
>CAZRSD010000053.1:4128-9989 GCA_964602645.1 uncultured Myxococcales bacterium | reverse complement strand
AAAAGCCGTCGTCTTTTTGCAGCTTTTGGCGATACGAAAACAGCATCATGCCAGCAACAAGACATGCGGCAGATACCGTCATGATGACCAACAATGGCTTGCCCGCCGTGAAAAACAGCGAACCAAACGTGAGAAACAACATGATCGAGCTTGATGCGTCGAGAAAGCCGAGTTTGCCGCCTGGCTTTGCGGGAATGTGCACGAAGTGATTGCGACCCATCCAAAATACGATGGTAGCTATGAACATCAAAATGCCAGGAATAGCGAAAGCAACGCTCCAACCGAACCAAACTTGGAAGAGCGGAATGAGCCACACGGCAAAGAATGATCCAAAGTTGATCATGAAGTAGAAGATTTGGTAAACACGTTCAAGCTTGCCCCAGTTCTTGCGACCGAATTGATCACCAACATGCGCCGACACGCAAGGCTTAATACCGCCCGAGCCTATCGCAATTAATGCGAGGCCCGAGGTGAGCCCGAACATCGATCCTTCGGTGAGCGACAACACGAGATGGCCCAAGCAATATACCCAGCTCAGCCACATGATGGTGTTGTATTTGCCGAGCAAACGATCGGCAATGATCGCGCCGATCATGGGAAACGCGTAAACACCCGTCTTGAACAAATGCACCGTTGACGTCGCCATGTTGGCCGACATCTCTTCGGTCATCGACGACGCAACATAGAGACTCACGCAATAGACATATAAGATCGCGTTCATGCCGTAATAACTGAATCGCTCACAGCCTTCGTTACCTACGATATATTTAATGCCCGACGGATATCCTGTCAGATTATGATCAGGACTCTGCCGAAACAAAACTTGTGCCATCAATTCCCCCCTGTGCTCAGGATGGCATGGTGTTGTGCGCCTTACGCATGCGCCCCCAACCACGCACCTCGCTAAGCCTACGCATTACCCGCATTAACGATCATTATTCATCAAAACCACACGCAATTGCTCTCTCCCTCGCGAAAATTTCTCATCTAAGATAAGTTGCCAATTATGATTGGTGAATTCGAAAAATTTTGGCGCAGCTCTTTGATTTTTGTGTGGACAGCATTTTTTGCTGGCTGCAACACGACAAAAATTGACCAAATGCCGTCGCCACTCGGCAAAGAGATTTTACTTCCTGGCAAAAACGGCCTGGTACGATTTACCTTAGAGGTCGTCGATACACCGGATGCGCGGGCGCGTGGTCTCATGGAACGAAGATCGCTGCCTGAAAATCACGGCATGCTCTTTGTGTTTGAGCGAATGGGTCGCCACACGTTTTGGATGAAAAACACCCCGCTCTTTCTCGACATCATCTTTTTCGACGAGACCTTTCGCGTTGTTGGCATCATTGAAAATGCCGAGCCCTTTAGCCTGGCATCGCTCACTATCGTTAGCGAGGCAAAATATGCGCTTGAAGTTTTAGCCGGTAGCGTGAAAAAGCATGGGATAAATCTTCACAGCCTCGCACGGCTTAGCTATATGACTAAGTCATGATACAGAGCATAAAAAATCATTCGCCCAAGATTCATGAACGAGCTTTTGTCCACCCTTCCGCCGTCATCATCGGTGAAGTTTTTATCGACGAGGGCGCAAGTATTTGGCCAAATGCCGTCCTGCGTGGCGACATGGGCTGCATCAAGATTGGCAAGAATACGTCGATACAAGATGGTTCTGTCGTGCACATGACGGCGGAGTTCTCGAACACCATTATCGGCGACAACGTTACGGTCGGCCACGGCGTGATTCTCCACGGCTGCATCGTCGACGACGGCTGTCTCGTGGGCATGGGCTCAATCTTGCTCGATCAAGCGCACATTGGCACACGATCCTTCGTCGCTGCTGGCTCGCTCGTAACGGGCAACAAGACCTTTGAGCCAGAATCATTCATCTGCGGCTCACCTGCCAAATACACGCGCCCCATTAACGATAAGGAACGCGCGATTTTGCAATTTTCAGTGAAGCATTATGTGGAACTTGCGGGCCTCTATCAAAACGGCGTACCGTTGCCGTAAGCACCTGGCATATCGCCTCACACAAAACTCAAACAGTAACACAACGCCACGAAACCAGCGAGCGCGAAAGTGCTCGTCAAGCCGCACATGGATGGCTTACCTTCAAGAAACGTGGCATGAGCGTCGTGAACTTCTTGCTGCACCGGAATCGACCAAGGCTCAGTGGCATGCACATGCAAGTCTTCGTAAGCGACGTGCTCATTGACATCAGTGCACTCGGCATCATCTGGACTTGTGTTGCTTTCTGCATCTTCGCCGCCGACATCGTTAGCACGCTCATTATTTGCAGGAATTAATTCAGCGCTCATTGGCAGCAGATCGTAATTCTTTTCGATAAATTCGATCGCGGCGAGGTTTTTCGTTTTGTACGCAAGCTGAACGGGAGTCCAGCCATCATCGCCACCGTCATCAGGTTGCAAAAAATCGGCTTCGTATTCTTTCAAGAGTTCAAGAATGGGCATGGGTTTTCGCATGCGCACGGCGACGTGCGCAGCATTGTAGCCCTTGTAAAGGAGATAACCATTTCGTCTACCCAATTTGAAATTGCGCGCAATGGCGACGTTTGGATCTGCACCATGCATCAGCAAAACTTCGATGACATCATAGCTGACATAGGCGACGTGCAATGCATCATGAAGGAGCGGCAACTCGTTTTCATAGAATTGATTGAGGCTTTGTTTAAGGTCGACATCAGTCTTCAATTCGCGAAAATACGCTTCAAGCTTTTCAACTTGATTTGTGTTCACCATCGAACGTACTAACAAACGAAAATTCCTGCCAGCGACGAATTTTTCAGGCAGGCCTCCTCGCCTTCGTTGACCAAGTCGTTCCCACTTAAAATCACCAGCAAAATTGGGGGCTGCACACAGCAACACGAACAAAATACACAAAGCTCTCACAAAGCCTCCTTACTCGCGTTGCGAGCAAGATCTCAGGTGCATCGTAGAAATTTTTCGTGTTGGTTTAGCGATATTTTTTGAAAATCACCACTGCGTTCGCACCACCAAAACCGAAAGAATTCGACATTGCAATATCAACATTTCCTTTACGGTAAACATTCGGGATGTAGTCGAGATCGCATTCTGGATCGGGATTTGTAAGATTAATGGTGGGCGGCATTTTATCGTTCATCACCGCAAGCACGCTAAAGACACCTTCGATACCACCGGCTGCACCCAAAAGGTGGCCCGTCATTGATTTTGTCGACGAAATCGCAACCTTGTAGGCATCCTCGCCAAAGACGGCTTTGATCGCTTGGGTCTCATATTTGTCATTGATCGGCGTGCTGGTGCCATGCGCGTTGATGTAATTGACATCACGCGGCAAAATATTCGCAACAGCGAGCGCTTGCTTCATGGCACGCTGCGCACCTTCACCAAGCTCTGCTGGAGCCGTGATGTGATTTGCGTCACACGTCGAGCCATAACCGATGACTTCAGCCAATATCGGCGCGCCGCGCTTTTTCGCATGTTCGTATTCCTCCAAAATGAGAACGCCTGCACCTTCCCCCATCACAAAGCCATCACGCTCTTTGTCGAAGGGGCGACTTGCTTTTTTCGGGTCATCATTCTTGCTTGAGCATAGTGCATGCATGTTGTTAAAGCCTGCAACCGCGAGTGGGTGCATTGCGCTTTCGGTGCCGCCAGAAATCACGAGGTCAGCACGGCCTGAGCGAATTTGGTTAAACGCTTCTCCGATCGCATGCGTACCTGATGCGCACGCAGACACCACCACAAAATTATCGAGGCGCACATTACGCCGAATGGCAATTTGGCCGGTAGCAAGATTGGAGATCGTGCCCGGTATAAAGAATGCCGACACACGCCGTGGACCGCGCTCCGACAGAGCTTCGTAATTATCGATAAGCACATCGAGGCCGAGCATGCCAACACCCAGGATGCAACTTGCGCGATTACCGAACTCGTCGTCGAGCTTATCGGGAAGCTTCGCCATGTTCCACGCTTCTTTCGTCGCGGCCATCGCAAACTGAATGAAACGTCCCATGCGGCGGACATCTTTCTTCGGTTCAACGAAATCTTCGGGATTGAAATTTCTGACCTCGCCGCCAGCAGTTGCGCCCATGCATTCATTGGCCCACTTCTTTTCGGTCCACGCCGCAACCGTATCGATACCACTTTTGCCTTGCAGCAAATTCGCCCATGCTTCCTCGACGGTATTTCCAACAGGACAAACGGTACCAATACCGGTAACTACTACGCGCCTCGTCATATGCTTTCACCACGCTACAAATACTAAAATGAGCATAAATCAATCGAAGAATGCTCATGAAACGATGTACTAAATTTCGTGCTATCTGAGAACTAGGTGTGATTCTTCAAATAGGTAATAACGTCATTCACGTCGCGAATTTTTTCGGCTTCATCGTCAGGAATTTCGGTATCGAATTCCTCTTCCATGGCCATGATAAGCTCGACGATATCCAATGAATCAGCGCCCAAATCTTCGATGAATTTCGAATCGGATTTAATTTCTTCTTCGGCAACACCTAGTTGATCCGCAATAATACTGCGCACACGCTCTTCAGTTGTTTGTGACATATTTTCTCTCCTTCCAGATAGTAATAGCTACATGTAAATGCCGCCGTTTACCGATAAAACTTGACCGGTAATATAATCGGCGTCGCTTGAAGCTAGGAAAGCAACCGCTGCTGCGATGTCTTCCGGCTTGCCAGTTCGTTTAAGAGGGATGTGCTCTAAAATTGCATCTCCGCCCTTTTCCAAAATGTCCTTAGTCATATCGGTTTCGATATAGCCAGGGGTTATGGCATTAACTAAGATATTTCTTGACGCAAGTTCCTTCGCCAAAGATTTTGTCATGCCAATGAGGCCGGCCTTGGTTGCCGCATACACTGTTTGGCCAGGATTGCCCATCTCGCCGACAACGCTTGAGATGTTGATGATGCGACCGAAACGATTTTTCATCATCGCGCGCATGCATGCCTTGGCGCAGTAAAAAGCGCCTTTCAAATTGATCGCGATTTGCCGATCGAAGTCTTCTTCTTTGAGACGCATCAAAAGATTGTCGAACGCAACTCCAGCATTATTTACCAAAATGTCGACGGGACCAAGATCGTCTTTAATCGCATCCACAGCGGCTTCCACAGCTTTCTCGTCGGCAACATCGAAGCGCATCATGCGCGCTTCCACGCCATGCTCGCGAATAAGCGCAACGGTCCTTTTGGCTTCTTCTTCGTTGCTTGAATAATTGATGACCACTTTTGCGCCACACGAAGCCAATTTGACGGCGATGGCCCGTCCGATGCCCCGGCTGCCCCCGGTGACCAACGCAATTTTATTTTCTAAGCTCTTCATGCGATTCCTCTAAGATAATTTCTCGAGATCAGTCATTCCGTCGACATTATTGACGATACTGTCGCCATCAATTTTCTTTACGATGCTTGAAAGCGTATTTTTCGGCCCAAGTTCAAGGTAGACATCACCTTTAAGGTTGCTCTTAATAACGTGGGTGACGCAATCGGTAAAGCGCACGGGGCTTGCGATCTGCAACAGCAAAAGTTCGCGAATGCTATGACCATTCGTTTCTGCTTGTGCGCTCACATTTGAGATGATGGGAAATTTCGCGTCATAAAACTGAATTGCCGAAAGCACTTCGGCCATTTTTTCTTGCACTGGACGCATGAGTGCACAGTGAAACGGCGCGCTCACCGGCAAATCAATAATGCGTTTGGCACCAAGTGATTTCAATTTTTCGGAGGCTCTCGCAACACCCGATTTGGTTCCCGCAATCACGGTTTGCAGTGGCCCATTGAAGTTTGCGCAACTTGCATACTCGGGCTTTTTCTCATCGCTAAACTCAGCGAGTGCTTGAAC
>CAZRSD010000053.1:0-4118 GCA_964602645.1 uncultured Myxococcales bacterium | reverse complement strand
GCTGACATTGCACCAAAACCAACGGGTACCGCTTCTTGCATGAGCTTGCCGCGAATATGCACCGCTTTTAGTGCATCGCGCAACGAAATGACCCCGGTTGCGACGAGCGCGCTGTATTCGCCGAGCGAATGGCCTAGAGCGCACGTGAATCGTGCGTCGAGCTTATTGTTTAAAGCGTAGAGCGCCATGACCGAGTGCAACAAAATTGCAGGCTGCGCGATGGCCGTTTTGGTGAGCTCGTCGATGGGTCCTTCGAGCATGAGCTTTTTGAGTGGCAACGACAAAGTGTCGTCGGCTTCCTCGAAAAGCTGCGCAAATTGAGGCTCCTCCAAAAAACTTCGGCCCATACCCACATGCTGTGAGCCTTGGCCAGGAAACAAAAGAGCGAAACGTTTCATGCATGCGCATCCGTACTAATTTAGAGCGGCGCGCGTATCGTGGCCCTATGCCTCGAGCGCCTTCATATGGTGAGCGCCCCGGTTTTCGCAAATAGATGATGCCTGGTCAATATGGTCTTTGCCGCAAAGTTCGAGCGGCATTTCTTGGCCGTCCAAAAGCCATGGATTTTCCAGAAGTTTGCGTATGAGCTTGGCCATCATAGCGCCGCGATGGCCATCCATAAAGCGATGGTCGATGGTGACCGTCAAATCGAGCATCGATCTGATGACGATTTGATCATCGATGACGACCGGCTTCTTCTTAATTTCCGGTATTGCAATGTAGACCGGCACACGCGCAAAAGGCGTAGGCGGCGCGTAGCCTTCGTCAATGCCAAACATACCGACGCTGGTGATGATGGCCCCGCCAAACGGGAATTTCTCAAGGCCCAAGAATTTCGCATTCAAGCCGATGGCGCCGGTGATATAGCCGGTCAGCCACAGCATAGGACGAATGATCCACGTCGGCATCGACTTCAGCATGCTGTTTGACTTTTTAAGATTACTGTCTTTACCAGAGCGCATTTTTTCAACGCCCTTCACGAGCTCTTCAGCGATGGTCACTACCGACTTTTTATCGATATTGGTGACCTTGCATTTGTAAAGATCCTTACCACCTTCAAGCGACACCAAAAACGCAATGTCGACGGTCTTATGCGGAATATAACGTCCAAGAAAAATGCGCCCATTCAGATCGGGACACTCGGCATAGGCAAGGCCACAGGCTTTGCCGACGAGATGCGTGATCGTAATTTTCTGGCCAGATGTCTTACGCAGGTACTCGATGTATTTGAGCGCATTGGTCATATCGAGGCACATCTTGCCGTAGATATTTCCTTCACGGGGCGAGGCCCATGTTGCGATTGCCATTTTTCGTCGGGTCGACATATGAAACGACATATAATTTCCCTAAAGCGATTCGGCAGTAATAAGATTGGCCATCGCAGAACTATCGAGGGCAAGCTCTGCGGTTTGACCGGTCACTAAATTCTTTATCGTCGCACGCTTGCTCTTAATCTCATTCTCGCCGATCACCATGACGCGACGGGCTGAAAGTCGATCCGCACGCCGCATTTGGGCTTTGGTACTTTTCTTAGAGAGTGAAAAATCAGCTGCAATACCGAGCCTGCGTAGCTTGAATGCAATGTCTTGCGCAATACGCATGCCCTCATCGTCGGCACCTATGAGCGTGATTGCGATCGTGTTCGCTTCTTTTTCGCGCTCTGCATTATCGAGCAGCATCGCCACGCGCTCTACGCCACCAGCGGAGCCTATCGCAGGCAGATCGATCTTATTGCCAAGCGTGTGAAACAAGCCGTCATAACGCCCACCGGCAGCGACGGTGTTTTGCGCACCGAGGCCAACACCCGCCACAAATTCAAACACGGTGCGGTTGTAGTAATCGAGGCCACGCACCAAAGTTTGATTGATGACGAAGGGTACACCTTGATCGCTCAAGCCCTCTTGCACGGTGTCGAAATGGCTACGTGAATCTCTACCTAGTGATGTCAAGATGTTCGGAGCCTTTGCCCGCAATTCGCCGCAGGCCGGATTCTTACAGTCCAAGACGCGCAATGGATTGGTTGCTATTCTTCGCTTACAGTCTTCGCAAAAAAGTGACGACGAGTTGCGGAAAAAATCGCGCAAAGTCGATTTATAGCTATTGCGCTCCTCATTGGTGCCGAGCGTGTTGATCTCAAGCGTCACGCCAACAAGCTTTAAGGTTTTGAAAAGTTGATCAATGAGGACCATGATTTCAACATCAGCCGAAGGCTCACTCACCCCAAACAGCTCAACGCCAAACTGGTGAAATTGGCGCAGCCGGCCTTTTTGTGGACGTTCCTTTCGAAACATCGGGCCAAGGTAGTAAAGCTTTTCCTGCGTATCCCCACCGATGCCACCACGCTCAATCAGCGCGCGCACGACGGCAGCGGTGTTCTCTGGTCGCAAACAGTAAGTGTTTTCGTTGTCCACCACCAAGAACATTTCTTTCTCGACAATGTCAGTGGTTTCGCCGATGCCGCGCTTAAAAAGCGCGATATCTTCAAGGATGGGGGTACGAATTTCTTGATAGCCAAAAGCGTGACAAATTTCCTTCATCGCTCTTTCGATCACCCGAAAACTGCGTAGGTCGTTCTCGAAAAGATCGTTCATGCCACGAAGTGAGCGTGCAATTACCATAGTTTCTTTCCATCACAGAGCGACGCGCGTGCTGTGGTGATCAAATCACTTGCCTCTGCTGTCACTTCTGCCAAGGTCATTGATGACGTGTCGATGACGTGCGCATCATGTGCTTGCAACATAGGAGCGGTTTTTCTATTTTCGTCGCGTTCATCACGACGCCTGATACCTTCGAGCACGTCTTCGTACGCCGCATCTGGTTGGTATTTTTTGAGCTCTTCAAAGCGGCGTTTAGCACGGGTTTCGCTATTTGCCGTAATGAATATTTTAAGCGGTGCGTGAGGAAACACGACAGTGCCAATATCACGACCTTCGAATATGGCGCCATCGGGGATGTCATCGATCAAATCACGTTGCACACCGAGCAGCGCTTCGCGAACTTTCTTATGCTGGCTCACGACAGACGACAGCTTGCTGATATTCTCGGTACGAAGTTCTGCCTCAATAATTTTTCCGTCAATTGCAATGCGCGTGCAATGAGCTTTCTCATCGACGCTAATCTTAATTTGAGGAATTAGTTCAACGACCGCATCTGGATCATTTGGATCGATGCGGTTTTTCTCGACGAGAAATGCAAGTGCTCGATAGATAGCGCCGGTGTCGACGTATACAAAATGGAAACTGTGCGCAAGAAAACGCGCTACAGAACTCTTGCCCGTGCCTGCAGGCCCATCGATAGCTGCTATAAATTTCATTACAATATCCTAAAGAAACGGCTCAAAAAGCCTACATCTCTTCTGACTGAAGATTTGGGTATTTTTGCCCTAGCAGGCCGTCACCGACAATTTATAAGGGCGTTTTGCAGATACCGCACAAATCATGTTGCGGCAATTGATTTCGCGTTTGGAGACAATACCTTTTCTAACCCGTCAAAAAGTTGGGCATTCTCGCGCGAAAGCCCCACAGAAATTCTCACCCATTCGTGGAGGCCAAATGAATGAAGTGGTCGAATGATGACGCCGTGCACCAAGAGGCGATTGCAAATTTCAGTAATGGTTGGCATCGCTTTGTCGCGTTGAGCCATAACGAAATTGCCCCCACCTTCGCAGACGCCAAAGCCCAAGCGGCGCAGCCCTTCGGACAAGATAGGTTTCATCTCGCCATTGTGACGAATGCTGTTTTGCACATGCTCGTGGTCGTCGATAGCAGCCAAGGCGGCATTCTGCACCATGGCGTTGACGTTGAACGGATCTCTGATCCGACAGAGCAAATCGATGATGTGGGAATCTCCGATGGCATAGCCAAGGCGAAGGCCCGCGAGTCCGTAGATTTTGCTAAAGGTTCTCAACACAATGGTGCGTGGACGCGAGAGCGCATGCACGAGGCCATTAGGAAAATCCTCGCTCGTAACGTACTCGATATACGCTTCATCGATAACGAGCACGACATCGGAAGGGATATTGTCGACGACATCTTGCAACTCTCGTTGCGTGAGATATTTGCCCGTGGGATTATTCGGGTTGGCCAAGAATACCAGCTTGACCCGGCGTGGCCTCGTGC
>CAZRSD010000052.1:0-10039 GCA_964602645.1 uncultured Myxococcales bacterium | reverse complement strand
AGGCCTATCGCTCATCACACTTCGGATTAATAGCGACGTACAACTCGAAGGTGAATCGCAAGAAGCTCGCAATGACCAAAGGAGCGTGTCATGCCACACGGCAAAATTGCAAAGGAGCACCGCAGCACCTGGTTTAACACCACAGTCGGTGAATTCGTCGAGGCAGTATACGAGGCCGCCATGGAAGAATACATGGACGAGATTCTCGCTCGTCGCATCGCTATGCAAATGCTGCTGCGCAAACTGCGCCAGCAACACAAATTGAGCGATTTGTTGAAAGCTGAACAACCCGTGCAACAAAAGAAGAAGGCCTATTTACGAAGCGAACTTAAAAAACGCCGCGAGAAGCGTGGCGGTTAAAATATCCCAAACCACAGACCCGAGATGCAGCCTGGTAATGAAACGGGCTGCATTTTTTTGCGCCCAGGTGTCAGCCTTGCGCTCTCGTCAAGCGCGCGCATTGCTGCTACCTTGGTTTTATGACTGACGCATTGGTTCAACTAAGCAACAAATTTCGCTCTCGGCTATCGACGCCATTTCAGGCGAGCCCTCAACTTTTGCGCCTGCTCGATGTCATCACCAAACAAGGTGGCAGAGGCATTCTCGTTGGCGGATGTGTGCGCGACCACATCATGGGTCACCACTCGAAAGACATCGATATCGAAGTCTACGGTATCGATAAAAACACGCTCGAAACAATGCTATCGCGCCATTTTTCCGTCGTGGCAGTCGGCAAAAACTTTGGTATCTTCAAAGTTACCATCACGCATAACGATGAGCGTGAGACCATCGACGTCGCCTTGCCGCGCAGCGAAAACAAGGAAGGCCGTGGCCATAAGGGCTTTGTCATAACCACCGATCCTACGATGCCCTTCACCGATGCATCATCTCGTCGTGATTTTACCATCAACGCCATGGGTATCGACATCGCACGCCAAGAGATCCTCGACCCGCATGGTGGTCTCGCCGATCTTGCTGCTCGTCGTCTGAGGCATGTTTCAGCCGCATTCAGCGAAGACCCCCTGCGTGTATTACGAGCGGCACAATTTTGTGCACGCTTCGATCTTACACTCGACCGCGACACTGTTCTGCTTTGTCGTTCGCTTCACGATGAACTGCCGACCCTGAGCAAGGAACGAATATTCGAAGAATGGAAGAAGCTTATGCTTGCGCCCAAGCCATCGATAGGCCTTTCGCTTTTGCGAAACGTCGACGCACTGCATATCGTCCCTGAGCTTGCTACCTTGATCGATTGTCAACAAGATCCCGAATGGCACCCCGAAGGTGATGTGTGGATTCACTCGTTGATGGTGAGTGATCAAGCAGCTAGGCTCACTCGCGAGGCACAGCTCGAAGAAACAGAACGGCTGCTCGTTGTGGTAGCCGCCCTATGCCACGATCTTGGCAAACCTCCGACCACGATCCTAAAAGATGGCCGCATCAAGAGCCCCGGCCATGAACAAGCCGGCATTCCGCCCACGCTCAAATTTCTTGAGGACATTGGCTTTCCTAAAAAATGGCACGACGACATCACTGCTTTGGTGAATGATCATTTAAAACCTCATCAACTCTACGCCAAGCGCAACGAAGTTACCGACGGTGCCTTGAGGCGGCTTGCGTGTCGCGTCAACATCGATCGCCTCATTCTCGTTGCCAAGGCCGATTTTCTCGGGCGCACAACACCTGATGCACTCAGTGGCCACGATCCGTCGGTGGTCTGGCTCAAAGAAAAAATGACCGCGGTGCTCGGTGAAGATTTAGCGCCGAGGCCGATTTTGCTCGGGCGTCATCTGATCGCCCTTGGCGAAAAGCCGAGTGCGCATTTCTCGACGATCTTGCGCGCCGCGTTTGACGCTCAGCTAGATGGCGCTTTTACCGACGAACAAGGTGCGATAGCCTGGGCGAAATCTTGGCTTAAGGCATCATCGTACTGCTAATTCTCAAGCGCGAGCACCTGACGATTTTTTTCGCGCACTGAGGCTATCAATTTTCCATCGTCGGCAAGCTTATAGCCATAGCTCGGTATCATAGTTTTGATCTTGTCTTGCCACGCTTTGGTCTTGAGTTTTTCAGCAAACGACGACTCGAGTACCTCAATCATCGTCATCACTGCCGTCGAGGCTCCCGGTGATGCGCCAAGTAATGCGACGAGACTCTTGTCCTGCGAACTCACAAGTTCGGTGCCAAACTGCAGTACGCCACCTTTTGCTGGATCTTTTTTGATCACCTGCACGCGTTGACCTGCGGTCACATAATGCCAATCTTCGATGTTGGCGTCGGGAAAATACTCGCGCAAACTTGCGATTTGCTTTTCTTTGCTCAGCAGCACCTGACCAATCAAATAGCGGACAAGGTCGATATTGTTGATGCCGACTTCCATCATGGGCACAATATTGCTCACGCTCACCGACATCAGCAAATCGCTCCACGATCCGCTCTTCAAGAATTTGGTGGAGAACGTTGCAAAGGGACCAAAAAGTAACGCACGTTTTCCGTCGATAAAGCGCGTATCAAGATGCGGCACCGACATAGGAGGCGAGCCCGTCGCCGCTTTGCCATAGACCTTCGCTTGATGCAGATTATTCAAGTCTTCGCGCGTACTCACAAGCCATGCACCACCAA
The DNA here is from genome assembly GCA_964602645.1 of uncultured Myxococcales bacterium. Classification (GTDB taxonomy): domain Bacteria; phylum Myxococcota; class UBA727; order UBA727; family JABDBI01. The sequence goes on along the minus strand of CAZRSD010000052.1, from coordinate 7,417 downwards.
TGGGAAAGCCGCCAAAACCATCGGCCTCCTCGATGCCGGACTTCTGCAAAAGCGGCAAAGCACCACCGCCCGCACCAATGAAGACGAATTGTGCGCGCACCAACTTTGTCACCTTGGTAGTGCGATCGCTAACCAAAATCGACCACGTCATGTCGTTGTTGCGGCTAATGTCTTTTACCTCGTGAAACAGATTGAGTGAAAAATTCTTTGCGTCTTTTAAGCCGCCCAATAGGCCTGCGGTAAGTGCGCCAAAGTCAACATCAACGCCACCCACCATGCGCGTGGCCGCGACTTTCTCTTCGCCATTGCGGCCCGCCATCAACAGCGGTGCCCATTCCTTAATCTGCGCGCGATCTTCAGTATATTCCATGCCAACAAAGAAGGGGTGTTTGCTCATCGCATCAAAGCGCTTTTTGAGAAAGCGAACATTGTCGTCGCCCCACACAAAACTAAGATGTGGAACGTTGTTGATAAAGGCTTGTGGCTTTAAGACGCCCTTTTGCACAAGATAGGCCCAGTATTGTTTCGAAACCTCAAATGCCTCGCTCACCTCGATGGCCCTTTTAAGGCTGATACTGCCATCCGCTGCTTCAGGTGTATAGTTGAGCTCAGAAAATGCAGCATGTCCCGTGCCCGCATTGTTCCACGCTGCCGAGCTTTCAAGCGCAACATCAGGAAGGCGCTCGAACACCGCGACGTTCATATCGTCGTCGAGTTCTTTAAGCATACTGGCGAGCGTTGCGCTCATGATACCAGCGCCTATCAAAACAACATCAACCGATTCTTCTGAAACAGGCGACCTGTGACACGCTGTAATATGCAGCGCCATCACCACGATTAAGATGCCAAGGATTCCACGTCTGTCTATTCGCCCAATTCGACTATTCATGATGCTATTTATGACCTTTTTATTCAAACCAATTTAAATGCGCAGCGTTACTACAAAATGTCCGACACCTTGCCGAAAATTTCCTGTCATATAGTATTTTTGTCTGAGTCTTATAGGTAACGACCCTATAAGCTTTTAACCTCCCAATGTGTCGTCACGAGCGCGTTATGATTCGCCATACTCTCAAGAACGCCCAATTAGTAGTCATCAAAGTAGGCTCCAAAGTACTTCTCGAAGCGAACGGCCGACTCAACTACCCGCAAATCGCTCATTTGGTCGAACAAATCGTCTCGCTGCATAAAGCAGGCCGTAAGATCATCTTCGTTACCTCGGGCGCTATCGGCGCTGGCATGGAAGCACTTCAGCTCAAAAAGCGACCGACTGACTTACCAATGTTGCAGGCCGCTGCTGCCATCGGACAGGTGCGCCTCATGCGCGCCTATGAAGATCTTTTCGGTGGCCTCGGCACAATGATCGCGCAAATTCTTCTTACGCATGACGATCTGAAGAATCGTACTCGTCATATTAATATCAAGCAAACCCTGACGGCCCTGCTTGATCAAAATATTATACCCATCATCAACGAAAATGACACCGTATCGGTCGACGAGATTAAGTTCGGCGACAATGACGTTCTCGGCTCGCTCGTTGCCATGCTCATTGAAGCGAAAGCCCTGGTGCTACTCACCACCACCGAAGGTTTCATGATCAAGAACGATGCGGGCGAGGCGCAGATTCTTTCGCATATCATTGAACTCAATGCCGACGTGCTCAAGCACATTGAAGAACACAAGATCGGTCTTTCTGTCGGTGGCATGAAGAGTAAGCTTGAAGCCGCCGTCAACATGATTCACGTGGGTGGGCTTGCCGTGATTGCTCCCGGAAAAAAGCCAAACGTGCTCTACGAGCTGTTCAAAGGCGCCGATATTGGCACTGTGGTCGGCGACATCAGCCCTGTGACGGCGCACAAGATGCCAGGGCGCAAACGTTGGATCGCGTTTTACAATCGCCCGCAAGGCAGTCTCACTGTCGACAACGGCGCGAAGGATGCGCTGCTTAAAAGCGGCAAGAGCCTTCTGCCCGTCGGCATTACCGCTGTGTCGGGACAATTTACGCGCGGTGCGGTGGTGGAAATTCTTGACTCACATGGCTTAAGCTTCGCGAAGGGCATCGCGCAACTCGATAGCCGAGAAATCGCCGAGGCGATCGACGTTGGTAGAAAGAAATCGTCTACCGACACAGGGGCGTGTCACACTACGGAAGTCGTGCATCGCGATAATTTGGTGATTCTCAAGGGGGAACGGTAATGGATACAATCCGCGAAGTAATTTTTGACTTGGGGCGTCTGGCCAAAAATGCGTCCTACAAACTCGCGGTCATGAATACCGACGAGAAAAATAAGGCACTGGCCGCCATGGCCACCAGCCTCGATCAACATCGATCATCGATCAAAGCGGAAAACCGCTTAGATGTCATGCGCGCCAAAGAAGACAAGCTCTCCCCCGCCTTGATCGACCGATTGACGCTCACCGATCAACGCATCGATGCCATGATCGCAAGCATCAATGGAATCATCGCGCTCAGCGACCCCGTCGGCAAACTCATCACGAGCCGCGTTCTCTCTAATGGTCTTGAGCTTAGGAAGACGCGCGTACCGCTTGGTGTGATCGGCATTATCGTTGAATCACGCCCGAATGTGATAACCGACGTCGCTGCGCTCTGTTTGAAGAGCGGCAACGCGGTAATATTGCGCGGCGGCAAAGAAGCCGACAACACCAATCGCGCTATCATGAACGCTATAGGCGAGGGGTTCAAGAAGATCGATTTCTCGCCGTATGCAGTACAAATGGTACCAACCCTTGACCGCGCGGCGGTGATTGAGCTTTGTCAGCTCGACGGTTTGATCGACGTCATCATTCCTCGCGGCGGTGAAAGTTTGATCAAGGCGGTGACCGATTGTGCAACGGTGCCGGTCATCAAACACTACAAAGGCGTTTGCCACGTCTACGTTGATGCACGCGCCGATGAGGCGATGGCGCTTAACATCTGCCACAATGCGAAAGTGCAGCGCCCCGGAGTATGCAATGCGGTGGAGACCATATTGGTGCACGAAGCGATTGCCTCAACATTTTTGCCAAAGCTCTATCATGATTTGAAAAATGCCTCCGTTGTCATGCGCGGCGATGAACGCGCGCTCAGCATCTGTGCAGGCATGGAGCATGCGGAAGAAGGGGACTGGTCGACGGAATACCTTGATTTGATCGTGGCGATCAAAGTGGTTGGCAATCTTAACGACGCCATCAACCACATCAATTATTACGGCTCGCATCATTCCGACGCGATTGTTACCGCCGACAAATCGGCGCAGCTTCGCTTCGTGAAGGAAATCGATTCTGCGGCAGTTTATGTCAATGCGTCGACACGCTTCACCGACGGTTTCGAATTTGGCCTCGGCGCCGAAATGGGCATCAGCACCGATAAGCTTCATGCTCGAGGACCAATGGGTCTCGAAGAACTCACCACATATAAATGGGTTGGTATGGGCAACGGACAAATCCGCACTTAGCAAGCTAATGAAAGCTACGTAAAACTCAGGACACTATTAGATGATAAAGTGCAGCGATAACGAAACGGGAAATGAATAGAGCATGTAGTTAAACGAGCTTGGGGCGTTGGCTTTGTTTGGTACTTGAGGAAGAAATGGCGCTGATCGTCGTCCATGCAAGAGTGACGCGCGAATACCCCACTCGAGCGCCAAACCAAAACGCGTGAAGGGAAATACTTCGAAACCTAATGCCGCCGATCCAAAACCACCAAAGGGCAGCGCATTATATTTTTGTCCCCGAAAGACGCGTTCGTAATTTCTCTCTTTATCGAACCAACCATAATACTCGTTCGCCGTTGGGTAAAACGCGAGATCGACGGCGAGGCCTGCAGCAATACGGGAATACACCGCAAAGCGTGAACCAAGAGGTATTTGCGGTTTAGCGAAGAGACCAAAGCGCATATGAATCGGTTTACTGAGGCCATGTATGCTCAGACCATAGAGACCGCCAGCGTTAAAATACTTCGCAAGACCTGCTTCGAACGACAACGTCACTTCGAAAACGCGATCGAGCTCAGCGCGCAATTTTGGATCGGCAAAGCCATGAAATTTTCGGTTGAGACCGTATTCACCAGCGACCGTAAATTTCGGGTAATACAGCGGCTCAACGACCTCTTCGCCAATAACAAAATCTTGTGCCAGCATTTGGTTGCTCACGAGCACCAAGAATATCCATACCGCTATTTTCTTCACGATCGATCCCATTCAATCAACGATTGCCCTGAAAAATGCACAATTCAAATTAACACGCCCTTGATTTGCAACTCAACTTGTTGAAAGCATTAGCAATACTTCGGCCTTGCATAGTGAGACGAAATCTGCAAGCTGTCGACGTTAAAGCCATTCGCCGTAGCTTTACATGATGATTGAAATAGCATTCATTTCCATGAGTGACGTACAATAGTTTTCATAATTTATCCTTAACCGTGGTACAAAAATGCGTGTGCTTAATTTGCCCCTGGCATTCCTTCTCTTAATCTCGTCGTGCACCAGCACCAAATCGAGCGTTAAGCCTAGCGCTGCTCAAACGTTCGCGATCGCCGACAGCACCAGAGAGAAAGTGCGCGGCACGGGCAACGTAAAGCTCCTCGATCACCAATTGCTGCCCATCGATTATTTGCACAAACACGACGACGTTAAGGGCTTACTGATTAATCACTACATGGGCACCGGCAAAACGTTTCTCGGCATCGGCTTTGCACAAAGCTATCCCGATCGCCCGGTGATAATTCTTGCTCCTAAGTTTCTCGAAAGCCATTGGATGAATGAGCTTGAGGCATATGGCGTCACCAACCCCAAGCGCTTCATGTTCGTCTCCTATGACGATGCACCTGCTAAACTCAGCACACTCGACGTATCCAAGCACATCCTCCTTGCCGACGAGGTTCATAATCTCATTAAGCACATGCGCAGCATAGATAGCGAGTCGAATACGGGATACACGCAAGTTTACACGAACCTAAGAAACGCGCACAAAATCCTCGCGCTCACGGGTACGCCCATCTATGGCGACGAGTCTGATCTCGCCTTCATGATGAATTTTGTTTCCAATCAAAATCTCATGCCATTTAATCAAGAAGCATTCCGACTCGAATACACCGAGATATTAAAATCACGACAGTTTTTCCGAGGCTATTTCACCGAAAGCAACCTCATGGTCGCAGTTTTGCCGCCGGCGCTTACCCTCTTTTCCTTAGGATTTCTGGGAGCGCTTGCGCCAGCTATCGCGTTTCCTGTTGGTATTTTTGTGCCGGTGGTCGTGAATCTTTGGCTCGATCCCAATGTCTATCGACTGCGTCAACTGAATGTCGAGAAGATGAAGCCTATGATGAGTAAATACGTCTCCTACTTTCGCTTCAATGAAGCACACTTCAAGGATTTCCCGGCGCAAGACCTGCAAATTGTCGAGGTACCATACAGCCCTCAGCAATATTCGTTCTTCCTAAAACTCATTGAAGGTGATTTGCCAGTTACGCAATTGCAACGGCTCTTAAAGAATGAACCCGTTCAACGCAGCGACCAATTCGTGGAAATCAACAGTACCAATATTCACGAGCAAATCTACTCTGTCGTCGGTGCGGGGCGCGATATCGGTAATTTTGAATTTATCGATAGCAAAGACACAACCGTTGAGTCACCCAAATTCTTGCGCATTTACGACGAGCTCAAGAAGAGTAATGAGCAATCAGTCGTCTACTCAAACTATTTCAATACTGGAATTCTCGCGTTTCGCGACTTCTTAGTGCGTCAAAACTATAAGGAGAACTTTGCTATCATCGAGCCGAATTTGTCGGTTAGCGAGGTCACACGCATTGTCAAAGAATACAACTCAGGCGTAATAAAACTTTTGCTGTTGCACCCTGATGTTACCGAAGGAATTTCGCTGAAGGGTACGCAACATCTGCATATACTCGAGCCTATGCTCAACAGCACCGTGCTTGAACAAGTTATCGGCCGCACGCGCCGCTTTCAATCGCACTCGCATTTGCCTAAGGAAAAGCAAAAAGTCAATGTTCGCATTTGGCTATCCACTAGCTCAACGTGGAATCCAACGTTGAGCGATATCAATCGCGCGAATTGGTACAAGCGCTACCGCGAGTTGGCTTATTTTTCTCGATGGGGCATCGGTATCTCACAAGTCGATAAGAAGATCGACCGAAAAGTCCTTAACCCAGAAGAACTCGCTTTGCTCAAATTGAAAACCATCGAGAAGAATCTGAGCAGCATGCAAACCGTGCTCACCCAGGAGTCAATTGAAAATCAATATGTGACAAGCACGGATCGGTAGCGTCCCCCTTTGTTGTCAGGTATGAAGTCAGGTCGCGAATTGATTGCTTCGCGATCTTGGGCCGGAGACGCTCGGAATGAATAACGTTAATGACACGAGCGACGGGAATGGTACTCATGCGCGAACTATGCTATCGAGGACATCATGATAAGTTCACGCTTCACCACTTGGACTTTTCTCGTGCTCTTTTTGATGAGCTCGGTTTTGGTTATCCATCTTCTCTTCGGTTTTTTGACACCGGTTGTCATGGCGACAGTGATCGTTTCGATCTTTCATCCGCTCTACCAAAGGCTTTTACATCGCCTCGGACAACGCGAGTATTTGACAGCAGGTATAGCAACTGTCCTCGTGCTCTTGGGCGTTTTGATTCCGCTCACCGGCTTGTTTTTGCTCTTGATTCAACAGGGCATCGCGCTCTTTCGATTAACCGAGAAATTCACGAGTGAAACTGATCTGTCCTATTGGATGACGTCTCTCAAAAGTTATCTCGAGATCTTTAACGGCTATCTCGCTAAATTTGGTTTGCGCATTTCTCCAGAGCGCATCCTTAAAGCGGCGTCGTCATTCACCCAAGCCGTCGGCTCATGGTTTTATGCGAACTTTCGCTCCATTGCCACAAACGTCCTATCGCTCTCGGTGAATTTCATTTTGATGGTCGCCTTAGTCTTCGTCTTTTTCGTAAGCGGCGGCGCAACCAAACGCTTCGTCATGGAATTGGTTCCGCTTCCCATCGAGGAGAAGGAACACATCACAAAACGCTTTCGCGAATTGGCGCTCGCTGTCTTCGTTGGCAACGGCCTCATCAGCGTGCTTGAAGGTGTCCTCGGTGGTCTATCGTTTTGGGCTTTCGGCTTGTATGGCGGGCTCATGTGGGGCGTTATCATAACCATAACGTCGTTCTTACCTCTGGTCGGCGCAAGTATCGTCATCATTCCAGCGGCGATCTACCTCTTTCTCATTGATCAAACCTGGCAAGCAATTTCGTTTATTTGCTTCAACGTTATTCAACTCACGTTGCTCGAGACACTCGTTAAGCCGCGGCTCATCGGCACCAAGAGTCAAATGCATGCGGCACTCGTATTCATGGCGATTCTTGCGGGTATGCAAATCTACGGCGTGCTTGGCCTCTTCTATG
>CAZRSD010000051.1:6643-10248 GCA_964602645.1 uncultured Myxococcales bacterium | reverse complement strand
GCACTACCGCGATCGACTCCTGAAATATTAATGCAAAAAAACGCGGGCTTTAAAGGGAGATCTTTAAAACCCAACGCTAGGAGAATTGAGGAGAGATGAATTGCATGTACAACCCATCACTCAAAAAAATCATTCCCGAAGATCGTTAAAGCACGATCACGAAGAGACGTGTTAAAAAGAAGTCAGTAAATACGATCACGAGTGACACGTTCACGACGGCACGTGTCGTTGCGCGTCCAACGCCGCGCGTGCCGAAATCGCAGAAAAGTCCTTCGTAGCAGCCGACCAAGGCAACACCAAAACCGAAAAAAAACGTTTTCGTAAACCCAGAAATGAAATCGATCATGCGCACCGTTGCGATCGATGTTCCGTAAAATGACACGGGACTTACGCGAAACTCAAACCACGAAATGAGTGTAGCGCCGCACGCGCCGATGACCGTCGCCAAAATGCTGACGAGGGGTATCATCAGGGTCGCAGCCATTATGCGGGGCACAATAAGTTTGCGGATGGGACTCGCGCCGAGCGCACGAATAGCGTCGATCTGTTCGGACACGCGCATCGATCCGATTTCTGCAGCCATACCCGCACCAACGCGACCACCAACAACGAGGGCGGTGAAAACTGGCCCAAGCTCGCGCACGAGCGACACGCTGGTGACGCGACCAATATATTGCACCGCGCCAAGCGCACGCAGCGTAATGCCAAACTGATACGCAAACACAACCCCGACGAAGAAGAGTGTCACCGCGGCAATGGGCATGGATTGCACACCAACTTGAATACACTGATCGCGCAATTCCGGCGTGAAAAACGGTCGCTGAATGAGATGGCGAAAGAAGCGCAGCACCAAAAGGCACAAGCCGCCAAGATAGGCAACTTTTTGCCGAATGAAGCCGCCAATCAATTCCAACGCGCGCGATCCCTTTTGAGGAGTCAAGTTCATAGCTCAGCCTCAGCCCAAAAACTGCTTACCATATCGTCGAAATCTTTGATTAGTGCATTAGCGGGCTTATGCATGCTGAGCACCGCGTCATAGACACAACGGTTCTTGCGCATAACCATAATTTTAAGATAGCGGGTCATGCCGTCGAGATTGACGTTTACTTCGGTGATGAGCGCGTCGCGTTCACCGAATGTCATGCGCTTTTGCGACAAAAGATCGTATTTGCCCATGCCGACCAGCATTTGCGACGTCAGCGCTTCTAAGGGACTATCGCTCAATTTCTCACATTGCGCATTGACGTGAATCGTTGCATCCGATTCGTTGTGCTGAAAAAAAAGATCGGCATTACGAAAATTCCTGGGCTCCCACGACGATGGAAGCTTTGCGATACCATATTTTGTATAGCGCTTTTGCACGCTCGTGTCGCTCGTCTTGACGCTCGCGCAGGATACGCTGACCAGCACGAGCAATATGCCTGCACATAGTTTCATTGAGAATCGTTCCTTGTTGGCATTTCCCTACAAGCTCTGCGCTGTCGAGAATATGCACGCATGGTGCCAAAAAAACTCTAGGTCAGCAAGCCATCTTTAACATCGCCAGCGGGCGCGGAATTTTCGGCGGCTCATTATAGCGACAAGAGCTGTCATATGGGCGTTCACACAAGGCACTACAACACGGATGGTCAGATAAAGGTCGTCGCTACTAAATGAGCGGCATCATGAGCGGTTGCGACGGCATGTCTATCCGTTTTTCGCGGCCGTAAAGTTTAGCCATCGCGACAGGCACACGCGACGTCTTAAAATAGAGACGCTTTTTATAGCCCATGGCATCGCCGCCCAATTGGAAAGGCAAGCTCTCATCTGATTCGATGGTCACGTCTTTTACCAAAAAGTCGAAGAGTTTCTTATGACGAAAACGCCCTTGCCATATCGACGGATAGATATTTGACAGACACACCGAAAGCGGCACGGCGCTAATGCGTAGATGCATGTAGCCCGGGCGTTTGCTCGCGAACGGGAACATCGTGATGCCATAGCCAACCGACGGTATCGTGCCGACACAAATGAGTGGTGCGGCACCGTCGTAAAGATTATTTCCCTGATCGATATAGATTTCTTGATCAACGCCGTTCACATTGACGATGCGGTAGGCCGGATACGAGCTGTTCACACGCACCGTGGGCAATTCGCGCGCAACTTGCCGAGGCAAAGTCTTAAAGACACCAGCTATGGTAAAACCCAAGACGGAGCTGAAGAATTTACGAAAGGGACTTTCGAAAAATATTTCTTTAACCGATTCGAAATCGTTCATGAGCTCGCCGTCATAACCAATGCCTGCAAAAGGCGTGAGTTGGCCATTGCTCGTTTCGATCATCGACACGTCGACAGGTGTGATACGCTTGCCGCTCAAAATTCGATTGATGTCTTCTTTGGGGCTATGTGCGTCGAGAAAACGCGCAAGCGCATTGCCGGTGCCTAAGCGCAGGACGCCGATGCGCGGAATGGGCGCATGCGGCATGAGTTTCGCGTAGCTGTTGAGCAGGTTAATCGCAAAAATCACGGTGCCATCGCCACCACCGCAAAAAAGATAGGCATAGCCCTTACTCAAAATCACGTTGAGTAAACGCTCCGCTTCAGAAAGGCTCGTCGATACGTAGAGATCTTCTTTGGGAATTACATCAGACACAACCTTCTGCAGACTACGCGTAACGCTTCGAGCATTGGCATTGAGCAAAAATGCCACCCGACCCTGTCGCAAGGTTTTTGTCATGGATGGTTCTCCATCTTGTTCAAGCCGCCGTGAATCGTGCGTAAGGCGCGGTTTAGATCTTCGTCCTTCACCAACAAAAAAATTTCGGTACCACTGATAATGAGATCCTCAAACGCGATATCGTGATGCTGCATAAGCTGATTGAGTCTTTGCAAAACCAAAAACGCCATTTGGTTTTTACCAATATGAAGCGTGATCAGAGCAAGACCAGCATCCACCTGTGAAGGCTTTGCTAAAAGCTCCTGTGAAATGTCATTTGAAATGTAGGCCACCACCGCGTTATCACGCAGGTAACCACAAAGAAAATAACCGCCATCATTTTTCATGGCTTCGAATTCTGCACACGGAACCGTCATACGCACGAGCGCGCGCAAATGCGTAAGCGCTATTTGTTGCTCGCCGTCGCCCTTGAGCACGACGCCAGTGATCGACGTGCCACCAAATCGATCGCCGGTCTTGGCGATGCGCAGCGCCACGTTAAATTGAGCAGCCAAGCGAATAGCGTCGTGCGCGAGAACTCGTGCACCGTAGAGTGCCATAGTTTCCATCTGCTTGAACGTTACGGTGGGCAACATCGTTGCACTCGCTACGATGCGTGGATCGCTATCCATCACGCCAGGCACGTCGGTATAAATTTCGCAAACCTCAGCCTCGAGCGCCGCGGCCATGGCCACGGCCGTCGTGTCGGAGCCACCACGTCGAAGCGTGGTGATTTCTTTCTTTCCAGAAACACCTTGGAAACCTGCGATGATCACCACGCGATGTTGCTCTAACGCATGAAAGACGCGCTCTGGCTTTACGGCAACGATTTCGGCGCCACTATGATTGTCGTCGGTGATAATGCCCGACTGTGAACCAGTGAGGCTGATGGCGCTTACACCAATATCGT
>CAZRSD010000051.1:2193-6633 GCA_964602645.1 uncultured Myxococcales bacterium | reverse complement strand
GCCATGGCGAGCAGCGCCATCGACGAGCGTTCACCACAGCTGATAAGCATATCAAGTTCCCGCTTGGGCGGGTTTGCGCTCACGTCGTGGGCAAGCGCGATAAGCTCATTCGTAGTGTGGCCCATCGCTGAAACCACGACCACGATTTTTACATCGTCACGGAGACTGGATGCGATGAAACCAGCGACGCGCTTGAGGCGCAACGCATCAGCTACTGAAGAGCCACCAAATTTTTGCACAATGATACGAGCGGTCATGGTGATTTACTCTCTTTCGCATTGAACAGATCATTGAATCGTCGTCCGATATCGACGGGGTAGTTGGCAATCTCTTCGTCTTTGACAACGGGCATCGCAAACGGTTCACCAGATGATCGCAGCTCAAGATTAAACGACGCACGAACAGTAAACGAACGTTCCTCCTTACCTGAGATGGAAAGCGACACGGTGCCCGATATCGGTAGGCCCGATTTTTGGTCGACGGTAAAACTGCCTGATGCATCGGATGCGATCACGTCGCCAAAATTTGGCGTGCCACTGAGCAGCGCTTGAACGAAAGGGGCGGTTTGTGAAACAGGACCTGGCGCCATTTCATAGATCTTTTTATCGCTGCTGTTATGCTTGAGCGCGACGCGCTCTTTGAGTTCAAAATCGGTGAGCAATGTTTCGAGTAGGTTCATGCCATCATCGATCAGATTCTTATAGAGCGGCGTATTATCTGAACCACGACGGAATTCTTTGCCGCCGCTTTTCACGAAATAAATATCCCCATCGGCCATCACTTCAAGAAAATGCTGGCTATCGATCCTTTTCCTCAACCAGACGCGCGGTTTTGCACCTTTGATGTCAATCGCTTCGAAATCGGCTTCGCTAGAAGCGCCCTTTTTGGTGATGACATTCATTTCGGATTGGTAGGAGAAATAATTCGCTGTCGCAAAAATTTGCTCGGCGCTCACAAAAAACCCTTGTGCCTCGTCGCTTTTAGGCGGGCTATCGTCGGACTTTTCCTCGGCCTTAGGCTTGGTACAACCGTGACAACCGCCCATGAACACAACCACAGCCAGCAGCAAGAGTGTTTTAGTTTTGCTCGAATTCACCATAGCACTCGCATCGAATTGCACGACGCATCATAAAATGCGTCAAAATCATAATTTAGACTTATATAGAAAGCGATATCTTTCGATAGATGTCTTGCCAAGAACCGAGCAAAAAACCAAAACTAGTCCGGCGGCATTGGCTCTTGCCTCATCCATCCTGTCTGAGCCGAACCAGATGCCCGCCATCTATCCGAAACTCTTCCTTCACAACATCGGAGAGGCGCAGCGTGTCGTGAACCGCAAATTGTCTATTCGCGACCACCGTCGCTGCGGTGCGCAGCACGCGAGCAGAGTGCACTTCGCTTTCGAGTAATTTCACGAGCGTTTCTTCGACTTTTTTATTGGTACCTTTACTCAACGCATCGATGGTGATCGACTGCACATCGTCGCTGTGATCGTCGAGATACGGCAGCAGGAGGTCTTCATAGAAGCTGGGAGCGAATTCACTGATAGCAGCAATGAGTTCTCGTTTACCTTGAACGCTTCGGTGATCGCTTGGCGGACGTAACGCAAGCGCTTCTACGAGCAATTGTTTGTAGGGCTCGTCGTCTTTAACGATTTTTCTATATGCTAAAAGTGCATAGTTTACCTCATTTTTATTGAGAATAAACTCACGAAGAATTGGTTTTGCTTGTTCGCCAATTTCTATCATCTGCTCAACGAGCCAACGCTTCTCGTCTTCATCCCAGTGCGGTGATTGCACCACGACGCTAAAGCGCTCAAGCAAACCGCGCAGGCTCTCGTCTGTGCCCCACTTTAAAAGCTTTTCCATCGCCATGCGCCGATATTCTGGCTGGGCATAAAATTCTTTCGCCTTACGCACCTGGCCCACAATGGACTCGCTAGTTGGTCCAGATTTAAACATGTCAAATAGGCCCATGGACTATGGCTCCTTCGATGCCAAGCGTGGCAACACGAGAATTCAATGCAGACGTAGGACTTGAACACGGTATTCACCAACTCTAATCCGTATAGTCAGAAAGTGACAACAACGTCGATGAACGCCGAAAAATTATAGCCAACATCAGCTGATTTTTACCAAAACGAAATCTAATTCGTATTACAAAATTCGGTCAGCTGTGAGACATGACAAACTGAAGGCGGTGCGTAAAGTCGGGAAAGTAAAACTTGAAAAACGGTGATAAACAGCGTCGTAAGGCCAATTTACGCGTTTTTTCCCGGCGAAATGAGGTTGACATATCACCGATAGAAGATAGTCTCTTCGGTGAGTCTTTGTTTTTTGTGGTGTTGGGAGCAAAAGAGGTATTGAATGGCACTCTATCGAAAAATTATTCCAAAAATCGCGCGCGACGTAATTCGCACCCTTTGTTCCAAATCCGCTATCGAGGTTGAAGAGGATCGCCTAAGCGAAGCTGAGCTAGATTTGGCGGCGGTCATTGTCGGCCACCTCGACGCTGAAGAAGAAATTAGTCGTGAGGCTGCAGAAACGCTTGTTCGCCTCGGTATGCCCAAGGATCGCTTTGCACAAATGAAGCAACGCTTCGCTGAGCGACGCGGCATCAAATTGGGCGATGATGGCCTTGACTATTTGATCAACCAGTTGGTAGAAGCACTCTTCGCGTCGAAAAACATCGAAGAGATTTTTGCTGAAGACATCGAGTTGAAAAAGATTATCAATGAATGCGTGACTAAAGCACTCAAGGTAAGCGATGATATCGAGCAAGAAGCGCGCTCACGCCTGAAAAATGTTCGCGAAGGAACGCCTGAATGGGATATCGAATACCCTCGTATGATCGCGCAGGTTAAGCGACAAAAAGGGCTGTAGGGATTTTTTCCGCAGTGTGATAAGGCTCGGGTCAAGTACCCGGGTTTTTTTGTCAATGGGCCGCCCGCTCACGCGAGCCTTTAGGCGAACGGAAATAGCGTTAAAGGAGCCTTCTAATTCGCCTTATACCCAAATCTCGACGCTGAAGCTTCTCCTTCACAAGAATAGCCATGCGCCTCTTGTTCGACTGTTTCGGTGTTGAGGTATGAGCGGCTATTGCCATATGACGAGATATAGAAGGAATAGCGATTACTTGAGCACAGTAATTCGCGATCGATGCTGCTATCCGGTTCGACATAGCCTCCGACAATTTTTCGGACGTGTAATTTGCCAAGCACCAAATTGTCTTCAGAAGTCATTTCCACGACGGTAGACTTCTCAAGGCGCAGCCCCCCGCTTTCGTTGTTAATCACAATATAGTGAAGATCGCCCTTAATGGTTGCCACGCTAAACCAATTGCGCTTGCCTGAGCAGCAGGTTGCACTCTTGTTATCGGGAAAATAGGCCGCCATAGGGTATTCGCTTAAAATAACATTGCCCTCGAGACGTTGTTTGTCGACGTTAATCACCGCGACATCATTGCCAATCGCCGCGAGCAACACAGCATAGAGTTGTGGGCCAGCCCCGAAATCACGTTGCGATAAATAGATCCGATCGATAGCGCGCGGCACAGCAATGGTTTTGATAGTGTGCGCGGCACCTTTCATGAGAACGTCGTCGATATTGGCAAGATCAAGGACATGGATATTCCGATCCTGCTGATCGGAAATCACGGCAACCTTGCGGTCGTGATCGATCTCAATATAATTTGGCTTGACGCCAACCTTAACGGTCTTCGATGCTATCTTTGGATCGCGCCGACCGGTCGTCTTTTCAAAACCAAAGATCTCAATGCTCCCGTCGTCGGGATAGGTACCAATGCCAATAATCTTATCGGTTACGTCAACAGCCGCCATTTTATGAGGCGCCTTGGTAAACTGAACCGACTTTGGCTCTTCGAAACTTCGTGCGGTGTCGGTGGCGAAGAGGCGAATCGGGTAAAGCAACCCTTCGTTATGATCGAGCGCATACATAAAGGGAACCTTCGGATCAGCACTCACGACGGGAAAAAGATGATCGGTTGAACGCCCCACGCGAACCTTGAGCGGAAAATAGCCCATGGGAGAAAGCACCATTTCGCCTGCCGTCGCATTATAGACATACAAATTTTCGCGAAATGCCGCCGAGAAGACGATACACGTGTGATTTTTCCCCAAGCCATAAGGATCACACGGCACCA
The DNA here is from genome assembly GCA_964602645.1 of uncultured Myxococcales bacterium. Taxonomy (GTDB): domain Bacteria; phylum Myxococcota; class UBA727; order UBA727; family JABDBI01. The sequence continues at coordinate 2,472 of CAZRSD010000051.1, read as the reverse complement.
TGATCGCGTCATGTGCTCGTCGGACATGACCTGACAAAAACGGCCTATCTTTTGCGCATGCAAATCCAAAAACAAGTACCACCAGGATGCCGAACCAATTTCTCATTTAGGAGCCTACGCGATTAGAGGGAGCTTTATTGAATAAGTGACCAACGTAATTGAGCTTATCGTCCAAAATGGCCACGATGCCGTCGCTGCTGAAGCTGCAAAAAATGTAGCCCGTCGTCTTATCGATCACCACGAAGGTGGGTCCACGCCCCAAAACCTTGGACGTTGCCT
>CAZRSD010000051.1:0-2183 GCA_964602645.1 uncultured Myxococcales bacterium | reverse complement strand
GTGAGGCTCTTCATCGACAACGACGTGATGCGATTTTCTTTGAAGCATGGTATCACGATCATATCGTCAGCAGGACTCAGCGCCATCGACGTCGCCTCAGTACAAATCGATGCGACTTCAATCAACGATTTGTGCGCAAGATCGATCTTAAACAGCGCTTCGGGCACTCGCGCCAGCACATAGGCTTCATTTTTCGCATCATCGATGAAAAGATCTTGAACGCCCGCGATCGTGCCAACGTCATTAAGATTCCACAATTCGATCTTGCTATCGGTCAGCACACTGTTGGCTAAGAGATCACTCGTTCTAATACCGACGAGAAACGACAATTTGGGCTTTGCCGACGTGGGAATCTTTTGCGAGTGTTGCTCGAGCAGAAAATAGACTTTCGAAAGCAATGGATCACTTTTTGCCGTCACCACCATCTTGCGCGTTAGGATGCGCTGATTTTTAAGCGTCGCGGCGTCAATTTTTGGTCGCACAAAATCGATGGCATTAAAACTCTTGTGTACCGACAACGCGTCTTTGCTTTTATTCTTATCGAGCTTAATGACATCGATGCGATCTGAACTCAAAAATGATGCAAGGATAAACTCTTCGCTTGGCTTCTCACTTAAACCGACCAGCGCAAAGGGATCGTAGTTGCCCAGGTTAAGGATGCTTGCGCCCGCACACTGATCAAGCTTCGCGTGCACGTCGTTACATGGTGAAACGCCATTGCTGACAGGTATGGCGATCAATTGACTATCTTCACGCCCCGCCGTGACGACGTAGCTATCAGAAAAATGTATCTCGCCCGTTTCTTGCGGAATCAACACATTTGAGCGCACCACCTTTTCCCATGCGACAGGAGCGTGCTCTTCATTGGCGCCGATCGACTGCTTCACCGCAGCAGTGTCGACAACGACCATGCGACCAAGATGATATTTGCCATCGGCAGCACTTGAACCAATGGCAAGATGAGAACCAAATTGGGCCATGGCGCCGGGAAAATGCATAACCCGCTCATCAGGCATCCGCTCCTCGGGCTTCGAGGTGCAGGAAACTACGAAAGCGCAACTGACTAACAGCAGTATGCGCCATATTATCAAGCGTATCGTGACCAAGTCTTCATCCGTTACGAATCAAATAAATCCGGAAAAAACCATGCATCCATATAATTCCACCGTCAAGTATGGGGCATAGCCTTGACCAACGTAATGGGGTTCACTAGAAAAGCTCTAGCGTAGAACGAATTTTTTGCGAATACGACGGTCACGGGGTGTAGCTCAGCTTGGTAGAGCGCTTGCTTCGGGAGCAAGAGGTCGTAGGTTCAAATCTTGCCACCCCGACCAAAATAGTTCGGTTCGATGTGAATTTTGCCCAGATGGCGGAATTGGTAGACGCGCTAGGTTCAGGTCCTAGTGAAGTTTGACTTCGTGGAGGTTCGAGTCCTCTTCTGGGCACCACTCATTAATGACTTGGCAATTGATACGCTCTTCCCAAACAGCCACAAAAATATGCAAACTGCCAAGGGCTCTTTGAGCGCTAGGGTCTCGTGGAAAAAGAGCCGCGCTGAAATTTTAACCACGATCACCAAGAGAATTCCCACAAGGCCGGTCACCATGGCTGCAAGCCCTATCCCGTCGCCACGCCACAAAAAACCAACTGGACAAAGATTCTTTCCTTGTTTCATAAAGACTCACGAGAGCGGTATCGCTTTTACAACAATCTAAAAATAAAAGACGCCCCAAAATCCTAGAAGCATGCAATATGCTGCGAACCATAGCAAACCTCGATGCGCCAAAAAACCCATGAACCATTTGATAACTAAAAAGCCAACCACGGCGGCGGTTACGAAGCCAAGAATCAAGGGCAAGGCCATTTGCTGAAGCAACGCGGTGTCATGGATCAAATCAAGAGAGGCCACCATTGATGCACCCAACATGACGGGTATCGACATCAAAAAAGAAAATTGGGCGGCATTTTTGCGGGACATTCCGCAGGCCATGCCCGCGGCGATAGTGACGCCCGAGCGACTGATGCCCGGAAAAAGCGCAAAGCCTTGCGCGCATCCGATCATGAGCACGGGGCTCATCCGCCTGGGCGAGGCCTTCCGGCAGATCTCCGGCACGGCCGGATCCCGGCAGATCCCGAACGTCGCGCGCGCCCTCGCGCACGGCGCGCAGGGGCACTGCCTGCAG
>CAZRSD010000050.1:0-10533 GCA_964602645.1 uncultured Myxococcales bacterium | reverse complement strand
TGTCACCGCAATTAAAGCCTGCGATTGCGAGGGAGCGGCGCCTGCTTATCGACGATGTGTTCACCGAGCCTTTTGGACCCTTGGGCGGCATTATCTCCACCATGCGAAAGCACCCGCTTGCTGCATTCTTCGTTCTTGCCTGTGATTTGCCGCATTTTAATAGCGACGCTGCACGCTATCTCAGCGAGCGTCGAAACCCACAAGCGCACGCGACTGTATTTGTCCACGACGGCAAAATCGAGCCGTTGTGTGCTATCTATGAGCCTTCGATCAAGGGTGAACTTGCGCGTGCATGGGCGGAAGACAGATTGTGCCCGCGAAAAATTCTCGCAGCCCTCGATGTTGAGCGCGTTGCCGTTCAAGATAGTTCGTGGATTACCAATCTTAATCATCCAGAAGATCTAGCATCGCTAAAAAAGCGCAAAGATTGCCGCACTGTGACCGTGCAGTACTACGCCACATTGCGTGAGCAGGCGGGGCGCTCTGAAGAAACGCTTCGCACAACAAAAACAACCGTTGGCGAATTATTTTTGGAGCTGAAAGCTCGCTATGGTTTTGCCATGGAACCATCACGGCTGCGGTATGCGGTAAATCAGCGAATTGTACCTTCGCATGAGGCGCTTGGCGATCCCGCTCATGTGGTTTTTATCCCGCCGGTATCCGGCGGCTAAGGACGGGGATTTTTTGTTGTGATGGTGCTGTTAGAAAAAGAGTCAAATACGCTAACCCCGGGTACATGCATGAAACGGACACCAATTTATCTGCCGCTCGCCTTTTGTGCGCTCACGTCTTTTGCCGATGCACCGAAAGAAGCCGCGCCAGCCAAAGTTGTCGAAGTAAAGCCAGCTGATGCTAAAGCCGCATCGACGACCAAAGCCCCTGAAGTTAAGGCCGCTGAGGCACGTAACGATACAGCAACGCCGGCCGCTGCTGCCCTCGTAAAAACTGAGGACACAAAGCCAGCCGATACAGCGTATAACCCGAAACAATATATCGGTGTCGCCGTTACCGATGCCGCAGGCAATTTGCAATTCGTCGCCGAGAATCCAAGCCAGACCCATAGCAAAGAAAACTACGTCATGGTGAAAGTGAAAGGCATTAAGGTGCGCAGGGGCGATAAGGAAAAGGGTCGCGTGCGTATCGCGGTTTGGGATACGTCGGCAAATTACGCCAAGGAAGGTACCAAGCCTTTTCGCGCAAGCTCACACTGGGCCAAAGATTCCCGCAATGGCGAGATGACCTTTAAGATAGCCGGCCTTGAAAAAGGCAAAAGCTATTCGTTCTTTGCGCACTTCGACAAAGAAAATCGTGGCTTTGTGAAAAAAATCCTCGGCATCCCTGTTGATCCGTTCTTGTTTACCAGCGCGAAAACGCAAGGAGCGGGCCCAGGGCTTACGCGCGAAGGTTTGTCGCCGCCAAAATTTGAAAATACCTTGGTCACCTACCATAAGCCAGGACAAGAGATTGTCATGGAATTCTAAATTCGCCTTGGCGAGCCCGTAGGGCGTGGCCATCCCGAGCTCGTCGCAACCAAGCCTGGATCGCCACGCGACTTGGCCGCTCTCGAAGATGAATCGCCGGGTTGCGCCTGACTCAGATTGCTAGATTGTTCGATGCCGGCAGATATTTCGCGAGGAGTAAGTCGTCTTCAAAACTGCTATCGTCATTGCGCAAATAGTTGCGACGACAGCCTTCTTGCACAAAGCCGTATTTTTCATAAAGACCGCGAGCAGGTGCGTTGCCAGCGAACACCGTGAGTTCCAGACGCAGCAGCTGTTGTTCTTGGGCAAACGCGAGCGCGTGATCAAAGAGCAGCGAGCCCAAACCCTGGCCTTGAAACTCAGGCAAGATGCCTATCGTTACCGTGCCATTATGCCTAATGCGGGCAAAGTTTTTAACCGTAACATCGATTTCACCGACGATCTTTTTTTGTGGCGACAGGGCAACCAGCCACAGACCACGGCGATTTCTGATGAAATCGTTGATCTTGTCATGTGTTTCATAGGTGTGAATCTCAATTTCATCGATGGTATTGACCATGCCGGCCTGCGCCAGTGACAATTTGACAAAGAACTCGTGCCGCTCGTTGACGTCGGTAAAAAGAATCTTACGAATGTAGACCTTTTTGCCGCTTTTAAGACGAATCCAGTTCTCGTGGGCCATGGCAGTCTCGCAAAAAACAAGTATGAAACATTGCTAGAAGAGCGAGAATGTTGTTGCTCGTCAATCTGGGTTGCGTGGCCTTTGCGGAGCGCGTGAGAAAAGATGCCGTTACAATTTGCACATAGTCAAGTCGAAATGATGAAGCATCTTGCGGCCGCGACCGATGCGCGCGCCGGTGGCACGGCGAGCTTTATTGGCAGTGTTCGTGGAGAAAATTATGGCAAGGCGGTTTCGCATCTCGAATACGAGGCGCATGAGCCTCTTGCGAAAGAAATGTTTCTGGAGCTTGAAGCCACTGCAAAAAAACGCTTCGGCATTGTCAGCAGCCATGCTTGTCATCGCCTGTTGCGCGTCGACATAGGTCAGCCTGCTGTCGTGATCCATTCGCTTGCGCTACATCGCCATCAAGCATTTCTTGCGACGCGGTTTTTGATCGATGAGCTAAAACGTAGACTGCCCATTTGGAAAAAGGAAGTCTATAGCGACGAGACAGCAAGCTTTGGCCACGACCTGTGCCACCATGGGGAGCACGACAAAAAAGCGCAGGAACTCATATTCTCGCCGCCGCAAAAAGCTCTCCAGGCGATGGGCATAGAACTTTCGCACCTGGCCAAGAAGAAGGTCGTGCTCGTTGGTGCAGGGGGGCTTGGCTGTCCGCTTGCCGTCAATCTTGCGGCCCTCAGCGTCAATCTTACTATTGTCGACGGCGATTGCGTGTTGCTTTCAAATATTGCCCGGCAATATGCTTATCGCGGCATGGATGAAGGACGCGGAAAAGCAGATCTTTTGCAGCAATTCATCGAAGAGCGAAGCGGATTTTCGCGTACGGAAGCTATCAGTCAATTTCTCGACGACGAACTGTTTCATGCGATCGCGCTTGATGCAGATCTTATAGTAGACGCAACTGATGATCGTGCTACCAAGGATCTGTTGAAATGCCTTGCGTATAAACATCGGCGTCCACTTATCACCGCAAGCGTTCATCAGCATGATGGCGAGGTGCAGGTGTATACACCAACCCATCCCGGCTGCCTGTTGTGCTATTCGCGCGATGTACGCGGGGCTCATCAAAGCTGCAACCAGCTTGGCGCACTTACGCATATTTGCCAGCTTGTCGCCGCTATTGCGAGCGATCGCGCCCTTCTACTTCTTGCGGGCATGCACGTTCACGGTCACGAGCTGACTATCGTCGATCCTCGTCGTGGTTTGCAGCGTTTGGCCATAGCACAAGATGTGGCATGTCATTATTGCGGCAACGTGAAGATACTTAACAAGCCTTTGGTCAGCATCATGAGGCACCGGTGATGATCACACTTTCGGACGCGCAGCAGTTGATAGCACACCATGCAGTGCCGCGCTCGTCGGTAACCATTTCTCTTGAGCATGCAGCTTTCATGACGCTCGCCCATGATCTTGCGGCACCCGTCGATTTGCCGTCGTTCGACAATTCAGCGGTTGATGGTTTTGCGATCTGCACAACCGATAGCGACCTACAGCCGCGCCTAGCACTCAGTCCACCAATTCGAGCGCAGGGTCAACATGCGGCTGCGCTTGCGCCAGGGAGTGCGCGCAAGATTATGACCGGCGCCCCCGTTCCACGTGGTGCAAATGCCGTGGTGATGCTCGAGGATACATCGCTTGCGGGTGATGTTGTTCTGCTGCACAAATCGCCAAAGCCGGGCGATAATATTCGCGTGCGCGGCGAAGATGTGCCTGCTTGCGCCCTCATCGCGCAAAAAGGCACGACGCTATCGCCGCAACTAATCGGACTCTTAGCGGGGCTTGGTTTTGTAGGGGTCACCGTGTTTCGCCCGCCATCGATCAAGGTGATTTCGACGGGCGATGAGCTGCAAACGCCGGGCAAGCCTTTGCAGTTTGGTGAGGTCTACTATTTGATGGGGCCCATGCTCAAAGCGCAGGCGGCTCTGTGTGGTGTGCGCGATCTTTCCTATGAAGTAGTTGCCGACGATGTGCATGCAATTCACGATGCGATCGAGCGCGCATTCGACGCCGATATTATTTTACTCACCGGCGGCATGTCCAAGGGTGATTATGATTATGGGCGCGCAGCGCTGTCGGCGCATCGGTGCGAAGAGATCTTTTATCAAGGCGCATGGCGGCCGGGCAAGCCATTATACTTTGGCAAGAAAGATCGCAGCTTAATTTTTGGCCTACCCGGCAATCCCGTGGCGGCGTTTGTGTGCTTCCACGTGTTTGTGCATGACGCGATCAGGCGCATGCGTGAGCAAGGAGCGCCGTCATTAAAAACCGCCATCGCGGTGGATAATTTCGCAAAGAAGCCGGGGTTTACCTTTTTTGCCCGCGCTGTCGTCGATGATGCGCGCCGCGCGCATTTTCTTTCGGGCCAAGGCTCTCACCAGATTTTTCATCTGAGCCGAGCGAACGCTTTGTGCCTGGTTCCGCAGGATAAAGCCATTGTCAAAAGCGGTGAAGTGGTCCATTACTATGAGTTAGCATAGTACGTGACAAATTCGCGAGCCTCTGGAATGTGGAGCAGACATGGCACAATCGCTACTTGATCAACAAAGAACGCACACGTGTAACGACCTACGCTTGCATGACGTCAATAAAGAAGTCGTTTTGATGGGCTGGGTACAAAGCCTGCGCGATCACGGCGGGCGGCGCTTTGTGGATTTACGCGATCGCTATGGTATTACGCAAATTGTGTTTAAGCCTGAGACAAGTTCTGAGCTTCATACTGCCGCCCATATGATTCGCAGCGAATGGTGCATTGGTATTCGTGGCGTTGTCGAAGACCGCAAAGAAAATGGTGGCGCCTACAATGAGCGTCTCGCAACCGGCACCATCGAAGTCGACGTGAAAGACCTTGAGGTTTATTCGAAGAGTGAAGCACCGCCATTTTTGATCGAAGACCGTATCGATACCCACGAGGACAAACGTCTCACTCATCGCGTGCTCGATTTGCGACGACCAGCACTGCAACAGAACTTTATCTTGCGCCATAAGATCATGCAGACCACGCGTCGGTATTTCGATGCGAATAAATTTCTTGAACTCGAAACTCCTGTACTTGTGAAATACACGCCGGGTGGCGCGCGGAATTTTTTGGTGCCAAGCCGCTATACGCCAGGGAGCTTTTTTGCGCTCGCCGAAAGCCCACAGCTTTTTAAACAGATGTTCATGATGGCGGGGCTCGATCGCTATTTCCAAATCGTCAAGTGTTTTCGCGACGAAGATTTGCGCGGCGATCGGCAGCCTGAATTCACCCAGATCGACGTCGAGATGAGTTTTGCGACCGAGGAAATGGTCTTTGCCATCACCGAAGGTTTGATTAAGGCGGTGTTCAAGGAGGCTGCCGGTATCGACCTTGCGACGCCATTTGTGCGCATGACCCATGACGAAGCGATGGCACGCTACGGATCGGATAAGCCCGATACACGATTTGGTCTAGAACACGTCGATATTACGGCGCTCGTGCACGAGCACGGTGGTGCTGGTGTGCCCTTGTTCAAGGACACCATCGAGAGTAAAGGCATGATCAAGGCCATGGTGGTGGATGCGCGACACGTGATGTCACGCGCTGAGCTCGATAAGCTTGAAGAAGTAGTGCGTTCGCTCGGCGGCAAAGGCCTCGGGCGCGCAAAAGTCTCCGATGGTGGTACTGCATGGACGCAGTCGCCGTTCGCCAAAACCATCACGCCTGAGGCTATTCGCGCCATTAATCAAGCGTGCAAAGCACAAGACGGTGATTTGATTTTATTCCAAATGGGGCGCCCGAAGATTTGTCACACGGTGCTCTCTGGTTTGCGTCTGCACTTAGCGCGCCGATTTGGCCTCATTGAAGCTGAAGGCGACAAGATCAACACGTGGAACATTCTGTGGATAACCGATTTCCCACTTTTTGACTACGACGCCGAGCGCGGTGCCTATGTTGCCACGCACCACCCATTTACGTCGCCACGTTTGACCGACGTTGATAAACTTAAATCCGATCCGAAGTCGTGCTATGCGCGCGCCTACGATTTGGTTATCAACGGCAATGAAATTGGTGGTGGTTCGATTCGGATTCACTCCGAAGCGGTGCAGTCGGCGGTGTTTGACGCACTCAACATTACCCCCGAAGAACAACAAGAAAAATTTGGCTTCTTGCTCGATGCTATGCGTTATGGCCCGCCACCACACGGCGGCATAGCGTTTGGCCTTGATCGATTGTCGATGTTGCTTTCGGGTTCACGATCAATTCGCGACGTTATCGCGTTTCCGAAAAGCCAAAAGGGAACCGATTTGTTGACGAAGGCACCAACGCAAATTGAATCGGCCCAATTGGCTGAACTCAATATTATGGCTATTAAGCGTAACCTTTAGCTTTCATGTTTGCCTCGCGTGCCGTGTGCACGGGGGGCAAAGGCGCGCGCTTTTGCTGTGGGCGTTGTGAATCCCCGACGTGGAGATAACTATGTTTTTTCGAATTGTGCCCACTGGCTGCTTGCTTGCTTTTGGGTTGTTCGCTGAAAGTGGCATGGACTTGAACGACCGCATCTACGATGTGGAAGCGCAAGTCTCGTCGCTAAAAGCGGACATGGCCACCACCAAAGCGCTCGCGGAGCAAGAGCGACCGAATGCCTTTAATCCAAGCATTTCCGTTGTTGGTGATTTCGTTGGCCAATATGGCTACGGCGTGAAGAAGCACGAGCATAGTCACGACGATGGTCACGGACACGCTCATGGCTTCAATAACGGCGTGATGGCACGCGAGATCGAATTTGAATTTCGCGCTGATGTTGATCCGTACGCCGATGCGTTGATCGCACTCGCCCTTGAAGCACAGTCCATCGATCACATCGATATTCACCTCGAAGAAGCGTATGCGCGCTTGAAGCCTTTTGGTTTTATGGCAAAGCTCGGTCGTTTTCGCACGGCCGTTGGTCGTATGAGCCGCATCCATTTGCACAATATTCCGCAAATTACCTACCCCCTCGCTATGCAGGCGTTTTTGGGGCCTGAGGGTTTTTCATCGCAGGGTGTTTCGCTCAACTATGTATTCAACCCTTCGTCATCATCGGCGATCACACTTTTTCTTGAAGGCGTGATGCTCAATAAATTGCCCATGCAAGAAAAAGGTGCAGAAAAAATGCCGTCGGCGGTTGGCCACCTGTGGTGGCATCAAGAACTTGCGCCGTTTCATTATCTTGATGTCGGTATCTCAAGTCTACTAGGACGCAAAGGCAAAGCTGGCAGTGGCAGATTTTGGCTCGTCGGTGGCGATGTGCACTACAGCTATTTGCCCACGGGTTACGGACAAAATCCGTTGTTCTTGCTCGGCAGCGAAGTGTATTCAGCGAACGCCACGACGTCGGGTCGCTGGCCCATCGGCAATTTTACCTGGGCACAAATTCGCTTGATCGGGTCGAGCTTTTTCGGCGTGCGGTATGATCTTGCGCCGCAAGAAACCAATCTGCAGAATTTTCAGCACGCTATGGGCGGCTATCTAAGTTATTACACTTCGGAGTTTTTACGCTTCCGTGCTGGTTACGAACATGTGATGCCGACGTTGTCTTCGTTTAACGGAGATCATCGCTTCATGCTGTCAATGATTTTTATCTTGGGAAGCCATCCGGTAGAGCCCTACTTTGTTAACCGCTAACGCGCTGAGTTTGGTATGACGACATCTATTATTCATTTGCTCTTGATAGCTTCATCGATGTTGGTAACGACGGTATACGCAGAACAACCACAAACAACGCCTTGGACGAATGTTGTCGTGAAACCTGTGGTGCCCTCGAAGAAGGAGCCGGTCAAGGTGGTGACCACGCTTGCTGTGATTGCGGCGATCACCAAAGAAATTGGTGGCGACCTCGTGAAAGTCGATAGCCTCACCGAAGCTGCGGAGGACCCGCATTTTGTAAAGCCAAAGCCCACGTTTAAGCGTTTGGTTGGCGAAGCGCAATTGTTTTTGCAAATCGGCCGCAGCCTCGAGCTGTGGGTGCGTCAAGTGCTTGATGCGGCAGCAAATCGCCAATTAACGAGCAATGCTGTTGTTTCGGTGTCGACGGGAGCCAAAGCGCTTGAAGTGCCGACCGAACTTACACGCGAAAAGGGCGATATTCACCCGCAAGGCAATCCGCACGTGTGGCTGAGCGCTCTTGGTGGTCTCAAGATGGCGGAGAATATTCGCGATGCACTTGTCGCTACTGACGGCACCAATAAGGCCGTTTACGAAAGGAACTTTGCAGCGTTTAAGGACCGCCTTTCACGCGCGCTGTTTGGCGACGAGCTCGTTATATCGTCGGGCAACGCAGATTTCTTGTGGCGCTTGCACGAGGGCAAAAAGCTCAAGGACTATCTTGCAAGCAAGAAGAAATCGGTGGGCGGTTGGCTAAAGCAAGCTGAATTGATCGACTACCCCTTTATTACCTATCACAAGGTGTGGTCATACCTGGGTGATGAATTTGATCTCAAGATCTTCGGTCAGATTGAGGAGAAATCGGGCGTGGATCCGTCGGCAAAATACAACAATGCACTGATCGCGCGCGCCAAAGAAGCCGGTGTGAAGCATGTGCTTGATGCAAGCTTTTACGTGGGTAAAAGCAAATACATTAACGATGTTGCAAAGGGCATTGGCGGCAATAAGCTCTTTATCAACGCCGACGCGGTTGCGGGCGAAACGTTTGTCGATATGATGGAGCGCATTTTTAGAGAATTGGTGAGTTTTAAAGGCTCGTCAAAAATAGAAACACCTGCGCCAGTTGCTAAACCTCTACCCAAAAAGAAATGACAGAAGCATTCTCGAATATGTTGTGGCCCTTGATGGCCTGTCTGATCCTCGTCGGTATTCACGCCTATTTGGGCATTCACGTGATTGCGCGAAAAGTCATTTTTGTAGATTTGGCACTCGCGCAAATAGCAGCACTCGGCGCGGTCTACGGCGTGTTCCTCGGACTTTCCTTCGAGACCGATGCTTGGTGTATCAAAGGCGTGTCGGTACTCTTTACTCTGCTGGGGGCTGTCGTCTTTTCGTTCACGCGCACCGACGATGAACGCATACCACATGAAGCGATCATCGGTATTATCTATGCAGCGACATTGTCCATGACAATCTTAGTCACGGCCAATCTTCCCCACGGCGCCGACGAAGTTCGGCAGATGCTCGCTGGCAATATTCTCTGGGTCACCAAGGAGGAAGTGCTTTTCACTGCCGTGCTCTACGGCGTGATCGGCGCTATCCACATGTTTTTTCGCAAGCAGTTCTTTCAGCTATCACAAGAACGCGCGCATCGAGATGATGCCGATCTCAACGTAAAACTCTGGGATTTTTTGTTCTACGCGACGTTTGGCGTCGTAGTGACGAGCTCGGTTGGTATGGGCGGTGTCCTGCTCGTATTTGGTTATTTGGTGATTCCGTCGGTAATCGGCGTGATGCTAGCGCACGATACCAAATGGCGCTTGATCATTGGGTGGACATGTGGCGCTGTGATGAGCGTGGTCGGCGTCATCGTTTCTTATTTTCTGGATTTACCGTCGGGGCCAACCATTGTGGTTGGTTTGGGTGTGCTCTTGCTCATCATTGTGCTTATCCAGGAGCTCGCTCAGGGTGCTACCCGACGACGAGGGTTTATTCATGCGGTCAGTATTTGCGCGACGGTGATCATCGTGGTGCTTGGTCCTTTCGTGCTGAATCTGGCTCCACATGATGATGTTGCACGAAAGTCGCTCCTGCATTCGATCACCCATAGCGACGGAGCCGCTGATACGGTGAAGGCTGCGCTTTCGTCTCACGACGACGAAGCTGTTATGGAAGCGCTCAAGGCGGTGAAGGAGCAAGGGCTTCGCGACTTAACCCTTGACGTTGTGCCGCTTTTGTCGTCGCTGAGCGATAAAAAGCGTGAACTCGCTGTTAAGGTGCTCGCGTCACTCAGTGATGTTCGAGCAAAGGCCTACCTCGAGAAAGCTGTTCGTGTCGAAAGAGATGCGTTTATCAAGATCGAAATGGCTGAAACGTTGGCCATCTTGGGCGATACGTCGGGTATCATGATTCTTGCCGGGATTGCGGCTTCGCATCAATCAGAATTTGCGAAAGATGATGCCTTTGAACATTTAAAGAAGCGGGTCATCGGCATGCCGAGTGAGTCTCACGAGGCATTTCGCTGGCTTAAGGAACACAGCGAAAGTCTCGTCTTCGATGATGCGAAAAAAGCATTTTTTTTGAACCGCTAACCATATCCGTAAAATTACCGATGGTTTCGGGCATTGGCGAATGTTACGTGAAATTGATGTTTCGAATTCGTGTGAATACTATGCGCAATTATGGAAAAATTATTGGTCTGCTCCTCGTTATTTGGTCTGATCTTGCTATAGCCAGCAAGGTCGACGAAGATCTTTTGCGAAGAG
>CAZRSD010000049.1:3808-10671 GCA_964602645.1 uncultured Myxococcales bacterium | reverse complement strand
AAGTCGGTCAACGAGGATCGGTAAAGATTCACGCTGACAACTGGCATGATGGCGTTGTGTCGAATCTCTTTAGCGACGATGGATTCGGCTTTCTTGCGACGGTGCCCGGTGACGAAATCTATTTTCATCGCAACGCTGTGCAAAATGATCGCTTTGGCGAGCTAGATATTGGTTCACGAGTGCGCTTTGTTCTCGCCGATCACGAAGGGGATCGGGGACCACAAGCAACGACGGTTCGCCTATCAGCCCGTAAAAAAGCTATTTAAAGCACGTCTCAAAAGTCTTCGCCCGCGTAACGTCGCAGCATGCAGCCTAATATCAGGCGTGCGTACCATCCGCATTGTCTTTTTTGCCCTCCACACCTAAAAACGGCTCCATGAATATCACGAATTATTGGTCACGCCTGCCAGGCTTTTTTGCCTTGGATATCGCTCGGCGTCGCGAAATACTCGCGAGCTTACCCATCCCAATTGCAGATGCGGATTTCAGTTCCCTTGACGAAGGACTCAATCGGTCTGTTGTCGATGCGATGAGTGAAAACGTCTTCGGTGCATTTCAGCTTCCGCTTGCGTGTGCCGTGAACTTTGTGATTGATGGTGAAGCGGCCGTGATTCCCATGGCCATCGAAGAGCCGAGTATTGTCGCAGCCTGTTCGAAAATGGCAAAGCTTGCGGCTGAAAATGGTGGTTTTGCGACGAGGGTGGCACCGCCCATTACAAAAGGGCAAATTCAATTCTTTGACGTGAACGATACCGACAAAGCGCTGGCCGATTTTCAACGCCTAAGGCCGGAACTCCTTGCGATCGCTCAGTCATTTTGTCTAGGAATGCATGCGCGCGGTGGTGGCGTGGTTGGCATTGAGGCGCGCGTTGTGCCTTCGTCGATAGGGCCATTGTTTCTCGTTGAGCCCCTCATCAACGTGGTTGATGCAATGGGTGCAAATATCGTCAATACCGTTGTTGAAGGCCTCGCGCAGGCGATCGCACATATGTTTCACGCAGAACTTGGCGTGCGCATTCTCTCCAATTTTTGTGACGAGCGACTCGCACACGCTGAATGCATCATCAGATTCGATCAATTAGCGACGGATGCGACGCATGATAACGGCTTTTTGGTGGCACGCCGCATGCGCGCGGCACATGCGCTTGCGGATGCAGATATCTATCGAGCATGTACGCACAATAAGGGCATTCTCAATGGCATCGACGCGGTTGCTATAGCCACGGGCAATGACTTTCGCGCCATCGAAGCAGGGGCCCATTGTTTTGCAGCGCGCGGCGGTTGCTATGGGCCGTTGACCGAGCTTATGATCGACGAAGAAAAACGTACGATCACCGCACGCCTCGCGCTGCCGCTTGCCGTGGGTGTTGTCGGTGGGCTCATGAAGGTCCATCCTGGCGTTAAACTTTCGCACGCCATGCTTGGATCGTTTGCAAAGAGTAGCCAAAAGCTTTCATCGGCGATGGTCAGCGTTGGTCTTTCGCAATGCCTCGCTGCGCTTTTGGCCTTGAGCCAAGAGGGAATACAAAAGGGGCATATGAAACTTCATAAAAAGAAGTTAGCGTATGCGGCGACCAAACCCGACCCTCGTCCAACTATTTAGGCTTTGTGAATGCTGAAACTGGTAAGCCAAGCAGATGTTGCATTTAGTTATGCCCCCGGCAAAATTATTTTGGTCGGCGAGCATGCGGTTGTCTATGGTGCGCAGGCAATTGCGATGCCGATCGAGGCTGGTATTCGCGTGGCAATTTCGCGCCTTGATAGCACTTTGGGACCCACAGGTCCCATGATGCGCGGCGTAGGACCGTTCTTCATGGGTGACATTACGGTGAGCGTGTCTTCGCCGGGGCCGCAGATTCTGAAGACGGCGCTATCGTATGTGCTCGAAGCATTCGGCCCTGAACTTAAAGAAGTTGCCATCGTTGTCGACGGTACCTTGCCGCCAGGACGGGGTTTGGGTTCTTCAGCATCGCTTAGCGTGGCATTGATTCGGGGCATCTATCGCTTCTTCTCCTGGGATTTGAGTACCCACGATCTAAAGCGACACGCGCTTGCACTCGAGACCATATTTCACGGATCACCTTCAGGGATCGATCATAGCGTTATCATCGGTCAGCGCGTGATCGGGTTTCGCCGCGAGGAAAATCAAGCGCGCGTGTGGCCGATCACATTAAAATCGCCGCTCAAACTCGTGATTGGCCTCATTGGTCCGCACGACGGTACCAAGAATGCGGTCAAAGAACTTGCTGAGCGTAAGAAGCGCCATGTTGCGGCCTATGAGAGAATATTTTCTGGTCTTGATGAGATCGCGAAAGAAATGGAATATGCGCTCATAGAGGGATCGCAGGCGAGCGTCGGCGAGCTCATGAATATTGCGCAGGGCTATTTGAACGCATTGTCGCTCAGCACACCCGAAATAGAAAAGTTGTGTGCTATCGCGAAAGATCGAGGGGCTCTCGGTGCTAAACTTACCGGAGCAGGTGGTGGTGGTGCCATGATAGCGCTTTGCGACGGCAACGAACAGGATCTTGCGAAAGCATTTAGAGCTGCTGGTTATCAAAGCCTGATTACCGCTGTCGAATGTTAGCGATGATGGCAAAGTGATTAAGGCGTGTAAGGAGAAGGCTTGATGCTTGAGTTAAAAAATTCATCCGCGGCGATGACCGAGCTCATCGTCGACGAGAAATCGATGCTCATCAAACTTGGTGAGCATGACGAGTGTTTGTTTTATCAAGCGGCGCTTGGGCGCCCGCTGGATCACGCGAGTGTTGTGGTCTATGTGCATAAAACCTCGCTCCTTGTCGAAAAGCTGCGCATGCAAGGCACGCTTGTGGTGATGGCGCAGTGTGCTTCGGGCGCAAGTTTCCACGCAAGCCTAATTCACGATCCGGTGAAGCAAGATGGCGAGGGCTTGCATATGGCGACGCTGACCCTTCATGATCGTTGTGACGATCGTATTAGCACACCCCGATTCTTACCGCTCACGTAGGAGCCTCTCGTGAAAATTTGCCCCAAATGTCGAGAAGAATTTCTCGAACAAGTCACCACGTGTACTGATTGCAAAGAGCCACTCGTCGGCAGCCTTGATAGTGTGGCCGCAAATACGACCGGTCTCCTGAGTAAAGAAGAGCTTTTTGGCGTTGAAATGGTCGCATTTACCGAGGGTGCGCTGCCGCAATGTCGTGAGATCGAAAAAACGCTTACGCGCGCCAAGATCTCGTGTGCGGTCTATCCGGTCAATATCGCCGCTCAGGGCGATCAAACGCTCGGCACGACGGCGGATTTAAAATACATGGTCTTGATTCGCGAAGAAGATTTGGAACAGGCGCGCGGCGCGATGGAAGGTAAGTTTTTCGCCGAGGTTGAAAGAGAGGGCCAGGGCAATGTTTCGCGCGAAGCGATCGATCTCGAACAGCAGGAAATTACCTGTCCTGCCTGTGGCGAGACGGGCCCGCTTGTTGATGGCGACTGTCAAGTATGCGGGCTTCATCTGGGTGTGTGAATAATGCACGAGCTAACTCTTGACATAGAGGGCCTGCTTCCCTAGTAACTGTCCCAGTTGATAACAATGTCTTTGACTTAGGCGCGTAGCTCAGCGGTAGAGCACTTCCTTGACATGGAAGGGGTCGTCGGTTCAAACCCGGCCGCGCCTACCAATAGCCCGCTCATCGCGGGTTTTTTTTGTAGAGCTGCTACCCAATCTCTCGGTAAAGCTCGAGGTAGGAATGCGCCATGAGCGATGTTCGCATTAAACTTCCCGATGGCAATGAAAGACTTCTCAAGGCAGGTGCGAGTGCGCTGGACCTTGCACAATTGATTTCCCCGCAATTGGCGAAACGTGTTGTGGTGGCGCGCGTGAACGGCATTGTGCAAGATCTCCAAGATCCTCTCAATGATGGCGATGCGGTGATCTTGCTCGACGCGAAAAGCCCTGAAGCGCAGGATGTCATTGCCCACAGTTGCGAACACGTGCTTGCGGCGGCTGTTGTTGAATTGTTCCCGGGCGCGCAGGTGACCATGGGGCCTAAGGATCACGGCGAAGGCTTCTACTACGACTTTGATATTGGCCGTCCTTTTAGCGACGAAGACCTAGCACGTATTGAAGCGAAAATGGCCGCGCTGATCAAGGATGGCGTGAGCTTCAAGAAGAAATGGCTTGCTAAGACTGAGGCGCGGGAGCTGTTTTTGCGCCTAGGTCAAAAATACAAAGCCGAGATCATGGATTGGATCGAGGGTGATACTGTTACGGTTTATGAAAGCGGCAATTTTGTCGACCTTTGCCGTGGCCCCCATCTCCCTCAGGCAGGCTTCATCAAGGCATTTAAGCTTCTCGGCAATTCAGGCAGCTATTGGCGCGGCGATGCGACGCGCGAGATGTTGCAGCGCATCTCGGGCATCGCCTTTGCCGAAAAGAAAGAACTCGATGACTATCTCTTTCGCATCGAAGAGGCGAAGAAGCGCGATCACCGCAAATTAGGCCCGCGTCACGGACTCTTTTTCGTGTCTGAGCGATTTGCTTCGTGGCACGATAAGTCGTCTAAGCAAAGCGAAGCGCGCGTTTTGTTGTATGTGCCGACGAGCTTGCAGTCAGTAGGGCAAATTGCCAAATGGGTTTTAGGCCTAGAAGCGCTCCTCGGTCGCATCAAGGATCAATTGCCCAGCAAGAATCTTTCGATCACGAGCATGAATATTCAAAACACCGATAGCAGCGATGCGATGGTCAGTGCTGATGTGCGTATCTTTGCTTCGAGCGCGGACGTGGGTGCGCGCAAAGATGTGGTTGCGCTGGTTGATCGCTTTAGCGACGAGCATAAGGACATTGCCGTCAAATATTTGTTTGAAGCGCATGCGACCGAAGAAATCGGTCCAGGGCTTGTCATGTGGCTGCCAAGCGGTGGCCGCGTGCGTGCGCTCATTGAAGACTTCTCACGGCGTCGGCACTTTGCCGGCGGCTATGACATGGTTTATTCACCCCACATTGCGAAGAGCGATCTGTGGCGGATTTCAGGCCACCTTGGCTTTTATCGTGAATCCATGTTTGCGCCGATGAATGTCGACGGCAACGAATATATGCTGAAGCCCATGAACTGCCCGTTCCACGTGCTGATGTATAAGTGGAAGCCGCGTAGTTATCGTGAGCTGCCGCTGCGTTTCGCCGAGTTTGGCACGGTCTATCGCTATGAAATGGCGGGTGTCTTGCATGGCCTCATGCGCGTGCGCGGCTTTACGCAGGATGATGCGCACCTCTTTTGTCGGTGGGACCAACTCGATCAAGAGCTTGATGCGGTCTTGGTGTTCGTGACGTCGATGCTTAAAGCGTTTGGCTTTAATGACTTCGAAGTAAATATTTCGACGCGCCCGGAGAAATACGTGGGCGAGCTCGACGCATGGGTGCGCGCTGAAGAAAGCCTGAAGTCTGCGGTCCATCGCACTGGCCTCACCTATCACGTTGATGAAGGCGGCGGTGCATTTTATGGCCCTAAAATCGACATCAAACTCAAGGATTGTCTTGGCCGCGCCTGGCAGTGCTCGACGGTGCAGCTTGACTTCAACAATCCTGAACGCTTTGATTTGGAATACGTCAATGATCGCGGCGAAAAGACCCGCCCTGTCATGTTGCATCGGGCGCTCTTTGGTTCGATCGAACGCTTCATCGGCGTTTTGATCGAGCACTATGCAGGAGCATTCCCTGCCTGGCTATCACCCGTGCAAGTGCGCGTGATGACGGTGAGCGATCGCCACAATGACCATGGCGAAAGAGTGGCGGCGGCTCTTCGTGAAAAGGGCATTCGTGCGGAGTTTTCATTGAGTCATGAGAAATTGGGCGCGAAGATCCGTGAAGCGCAGATGGAAAAGATTCCGTTAATGGTTGTAGTGGGTGATCGCGAGGTCGCCGAGAATGGGGGCACACTGCGCCTTAGGTCGCAGCAAGATAAAGGTTTTTTTGTGCTCGACGCACTGATTTCAGAAATCGTTGATTTGTGTAAAGAGCCGGTCTAGCGATTCGCTCTTACGAACGACTGCATTGTGCAGTTGTCGTGATTAAAATAGGTTCATAGCCCCATTGCCAAGGGTGGTCGAGAGGGGAATTGTTGAGTTCGAAACTCTTTTAAAAGGAAGTGGTCTCTCAGTGAGTGTAAGCGGAGAAAGAATGGGAAGTATGTCGAATCCAAGCGGCGGCGATTTTTCTTCACCCGGTGCTCGAGGCGGCTCGAAGGAGCGTATCGATGAGCCAAGAGTGAATCGTCGTATTAGGGTGCCTGAAATTAGGGTCATTGGAGAAGACGGTGAACAACTCGGCATTATGCCGACGATGCAGGCTTTGAGACGCGCTGAATCCGTCAGTCTTGACCTGGTTGAAGTTCAACCTCGCGCGAAGCCTCCCGTTTGCAAGATCATGGATTACGGCAAATACAAATACGAGCAAAGTCGTAAAACTGCCGAATCCAAAAAGAAGCAACAACAAATTGAATTGAAAGAAGTAAAGTTTCGTCCCAAGACGGGTGAGCACGACTTCGACGTCAAGGTGAAGAGCCTGCGGAAATTCCTCGAGAAGGGCAACAAGGGCAAAGTGAGTGTCATGTTTCGTGGGCGCGAGATTGTGCACCCCGATATGGGGCGAGAAATGCTGAACCGCGTGATTCAAGCCTTGGGCGATGAAGCCATCATTGAGCAGTCGCCCCGTCTTGAAGGGCGGCAAATGGTCATGATCGTGGCTCCAGGCCGCGGTGCCAAGAAGGCTTAACGTTGGACGCAGGAGCCGTGAGGCACCGGACGTTTTGTGTCCGCAATTTTCCAGGCGCCGTATTGCTTAAGCAGTGAATTGTATATATCGGAGCAGCGTGGCGTTCTGTTTAACTGGA
>CAZRSD010000049.1:0-3798 GCA_964602645.1 uncultured Myxococcales bacterium | reverse complement strand
AGCGCGGTTCAAAGTTTGATAGTGGTTTTTGGGGTTAATCTTCGCAAAACTCCCATGAACGCACTCTCTCGTAGTTTAGAAGGAATGTATCCATGGCAGGATGTAAAAAATCTCGCGGTTTGAACAAGCCCAAAATGAAAAGCAACCGCGCAATGAAGAAGCGATTTTCTTTAACCGGCACGGGCAAGGTTAAGTTTAAGAAAAAGGGTCTGCGTCACGGCATGAGCAACAAGAATCGCAAGATCAAAAGAAATCTGCGCAAAGCCGGCATTATGACCAATGGCGATGCTCAATTGGTAATGAGAGCGCTTGCCGTTTAACGATAATTGTAAAGAGGTTTGATTATGGCTCGGGTTAAGAGTGGTGTAGTTACGCGTCGTCGCCACAAGAGACTTTTGAAGAGAGCGAGTGGTTATTACGGCAAGAAGAGCAAGCTATTTAAAGTAGCTCATGAAGCCGTTAATCGTGGTCTCGCGTTTGCATTTAGAGATCGTAAGGCTAAGAAGCGTGAATTTCGTCAACTGTGGATCGCCCGTATCAATGCGGCAGTGCGTGAAGCAGGTATGAGCTATAGCGCTTTCATGGGCAGCCTTAAGAAGAATAATATTTCGCTTGATCGACGTGCTTTGGCTGAACTTGCGTTTTCTGATCAACAGGGCTTCAAGGCGCTCGTTGATTCAGTAAAATAGTTCGCTCTCGTCATCTATATGGTGACGGCCTAGGGCTTAAAAAGTTCGAAGCTCACCGCCATTTCGTTTGGAAGAATAGGTCCTGCTTTCGTTGGACCTATTGTGGTTAATGGCTGTGGTTGATTTTTGTCGATGAGATGGTATTTCACTGCGATGTCGACCATAGTTGTGCGCGAAGGCTAAGTCGGTCTTCGTCGACACGTGCGAAAGACGCGTGAGATATTCTCATGGCCTTATGAGCGGGATATTTGGTAATGCAGTCTTCATATGACACCTCCTCTTTGAAGGAAGCGCTGCTGCGGCTTAAAGACGAAGCGCTGTTAAAGCTCCTATCAGTCGAAAAGAAAGAAGACCTGCTTTCGCTTAAGGCCAGTTATCTTGGCAAGAAAGGTGAGTTGCGTTCGGTTTTGGCGACGCTAGGTCAAATACCGTCGGAAGAGCGCGCCGAGCTTGGCAAAGTGGCCAATGAAGTTCGCGACGTGTTGCAGTCCGAAATGGAATTACGCGAGACATTCATTGAGAGCCGCATGCAGAATGAAAAGCTGCAGTGCTCCATCGATACGTCATTGCCGGGTCGTTTTCATCAGCGCGGCAGTTTGCACCCGCTCACACAAACACAAAATGCGATCACCGAAGTTTTGGATCGACTCGGCTTTGCGAAAGCAAGCGGCCCGGAAATCGAGCACGATTTTTATAATTTCGAAGCACTCAATATTCCAAAGACCCATCCTGCGCGCGATATGCAAGATACGTTCTATATTGCCGAAGATGTCATGCTGCGTACGCACACGAGCCCCGTGCAGATTCGCGCGATGATCGCGAAGAAGGCGCCACCGATTCGTGTGATGAGTTTTGGCCGCGTTTTTCGTCGTGACGAAGATGTGACCCATTCGCCGATGTTTACGCAAGTCGAAGGGCTCTATGTCGATGAAAACGTCTCGCTTGCCGACCTGAAGAGCACGCTCAGCGCCTTTGTCGCCGGCGTGTTTGCGCCTGATGCGAAGATTCGCATGCGCCCGAGCTTCTTCCCGTTCACGGAACCGTCATTGGAAGTAGATGTCAATTGTTTTGCCGAAGGCGGCCATAGCGATTGTCGTCTTTGCAAAGGCACTGGTTGGATCGAAATCCTCGGCGCTGGCATGGTTGACCCAGAAGTGTTTACGGCGTGCGGTTACGATAGCGAGCGGTATCGTGGGTTTGCTTTTGGTATGGGCGTTGAGCGAATCGCGATGCTCAGATACGGCATCACCGATATTCGCCTCCTTTTTGAAAACGATCTGCGCTTTTTACGCCAATTCTAGATTTTTAGGTCCGCGACAAAATGTGCGCGTGCCCTCAGGAGCATTGCTATGCGCGTTAGTCTCAATTGGTTACGAGATTATTTGGACATTAAACCAGAGGTGGACGTCGCTCAGATTAGCAGTTCACTCACGCTCGCTGGCCTTGAAGTCGAAGCGATTGAAGATGTGCGTGCCCTCAGTGCGCGCGTCAAGCTCGCCCCAGTGGTGAGTGTGCATCATGACAACGACCAAGTGTTTTATTTTCTCGACGTAAAGGGCGAAAGCATTCGTGTGCTTGGCCACAAGGCTGCTTTAACGCCTGGTATGATTGCAGCCTACACCGAAGCTACCGACGAGAACAACGCTAAGATCTACACACTCGCAACTTATGGCGACCTCGGATTCTTGGTGGAGACCACTAATGTGATCGCCTTTGATCGTGAGTTTTTCACCGCTGCGGTTCCCGACAATCTATCGCTCGTCAAAGAATTTGATGACGTGATTTTTACGCTTGGCATTACGCCGAATCGTGCCGATGCCTTGAGTCATCTTGGCGTATCACGAGAGCTTTCTGCAATTCTCGATACAAGTGCACGCGTGCCTATGCTCACGCCGAAAGAAATGGCGGGGCCAACCCACGAGAAAGTTGGCATTGAGATCGATAATGCGGAAGACTGTCCACGTTATGCCTGTCGTATTGCGGAAAATGTCAAAGTTCAGGAAAGTCCGTTCTGGCTCAAAATGCGTTTGCTTGCCGTTGGCATTCGGCCGATCAATAATGTCGTCGATATTACCAACTACGTGATGATATCCCGCGGTCAGCCCATGCATGCGTTCGACTATGACGCACTCAACAAAGACGCTGGGCGGCCGAAAATTGTAGTGCGACGTGCGACAATGGATGAGCCATTCGGGTCGCTCGATGGGCAGAAGCTTAAACTCACCGCTGACGATGTGGTGATCGCCGACGGCAAAGCGCCGCTTGCACTAGCTGGCGTGATTGGCGGCAGTGAAAGCGCTGTCAAACAAAGCACGACGACGGTGTTGCTCGAATCAGCATATTTCGATCCCAAAAACGTGCGCATGACCGCCCGTCGCCACGGTGTCACCACTGAAAGCAGCTATCGCTTCGAACGCGGTGCTGATCCGAATGGCGTCGTTGATGCGCTCAACTACGCGGCGCGATTACTCACCGAAGTGAGCAACGCAAAAGTTTGCCGCGAAGCTATCGATGCCTATCGAAAACGTATTGATCCGCTCGAAATCAAAATGCGACCTGAGCGCGCGCAAGCAGTGCTCGGCATTGATGCTGAAAATTTCGATCAAGATGTTTTGCGACGCAAATTCTCTCGACTCGGCATCGAAACGGTCGCAAAGCGCGGCGATGCAATTTATTTTCGCGTACCGACGCATCGCTCCGATTTGACACGTGAGATCGATCTTATTGAAGAAGCAGCGCGCATGATCGGCTACGATAAAGTAAAAGAAACTGCTGTGGGCAATAGCCGCGATACGGCGCTTTTTTGCGATGTGCGCCTCAACAAAGTCACTGACAAATTGCGCGACGCGCTCGCCGCACATGGATTTTCGGAAGCGATCAATTACGCATTCTTAAATAGGGAATGGCATGCCCATTTCGTCGATGATGCCTCAGAAGTGATAGAAGTTCGCAATCCTCTATCCGATCGTTACGGCGTGTTGCGACGCAGTTTGATACCTGGGCTCGCGCGCAATTTGGTGCACAACCAACGTAACCAAGAAAAATCAATTCAGCTTTTTGAGATTGGTACCACCTTTATGGGCAGGCGTGGCGACGGTACCAAGCCTTC